>CAXTTB010000507.1:0-3236 GCA_964246905.1 uncultured Acetobacteraceae bacterium
GGAGGGCATGGGGGAGGACGTGGTGCTCGCGGCCGGGCGGGAGTTCCTGCCGCCGCTCACCGGGTCCAGCATGGCGACGCTGCTGGTGTTCCTGCCGCTCGCCTTCCTGTCGGGCGTCACGGGGGCGTTCTTCAAGGCGTTGTCGCTGACCATGGCGGCGTCGCTCGTCATCTCCTACGCGCTGACCGCCCTCGCCGTGCCCGTGCTGACGCGCGCCATCGTCGATTTCAACCGCTGGCACGACCCGGGCCAGGGAGCAGAGGGCCGGATCGGGCGCGCCCACCGCCGCGCGCTGGAGGCGCTGTTCCGGCGCCCCTGGCTGCTGCTGCCGTGCCTTGCGGCGCTGCTGCTGCTGGGCTGGTTCGCGTTCGGCCATGTCGGCAGCGGGTTCATGCCGAAGCAGGACGAGGGCGGCTTCGTGCTCGATTTCCACTCCGCCCCCGGCACCTCGCTGAACGAGACGACGCGGGAGCTGGCCCAGGTGGAGGCGATCCTGCGCGCGACGCCCGAGGTCTCGACGTTCTCCACCCGCGTCGGCGCGGGCCTGAACGGGGGCCTGGGCGAACCCAACCGCGGCGACTTCTTCGTGCGCCTGAAGCCCGCGCCGCGCCGCGCCATCGAGGTGGTCATGGCGGACGTGCAGGACAGGATCGACGCCCAGGTGCCCGGCCTGGTGACGGCGACCGCGCAGTTGCTGGAGGATCTGATCGGCGACCTGACGGCCGTGCCGCAGCCCATCGAGGTCAAGCTGTATGCCGCCGACCCCGCCGCGCTGGCGCCCGCGGCGCGCAAGCTCGCCGCCGTGATCGCCAAGGTGCCCGGCATCGTCTCGGTCCAGGACGGCATCGTCATCGCGGGCGACGGCCTCAACATCCAGGTGGACCCGGCGCGCGCCGCCATCGAGGGCGTGGACGTGCAGGCGGTCAGCGACGCATTGCAGAGCTACCTGGCCGGCACGGTGGCGACCCAGCTCCCGCAGGCCACGAAGCAGGTGGGGGTGCGCGTGTGGCTGCCGCCGGGGCAGCGGCAGTTCGACGACCAACTGGCCGGCCTGCCGATCCGCGCGCCGGACGGGCACGTCTTCCCGCTCGGGCGGGTGGCGCGGATCACTGCGGCGCCGGGCCAGGCGGAGATCACGCGGGAGAACCTGCAGCAGATGATCGCGATCACCGCCCGGCTGCAGGGCGCCTCGCTCGGCGCCGCGGTGGCCGCAGTGAAGGCGGCGCTGGACCCGCCCGGCGTGGTGCCGCCCGGCCTGCGCTACGAGCTGGGCGGCCTGTACGCGCAGCAGCAGATCGCCTTCGCCGGCCTCGCGCGGGTGTTTGTGGCGGCGCTGGTCGCGGAGTTCGTGCTGCTGCTGTTCCTGTACGAGCGGTTCTGGATACCGCTCATCGTGCTGGGGGCGTCGGCGCTGTCCACCACGGCGGTGTTCGCCGGGCTGTGGCTGACGGGGATCGAGCTGAACATCACGGCGATCATGGGCATGACCATGATCATCGGCATCGGCACGGAGATGGCGGTGTTCCTGGTCTCGGAGTACGTGGACCTGGCGCGGGAGATGCCGCCCCGGCAGGCGCTGCTGGAGGCCGCGCGCAACCGCTTCCGGCCCATCGCCATGACGACGCTCGCCGCCATCCTGACGCTGATGCCGCTGGCGCTGGCCATCGGCGCCGGGTCGGGGATGCAGCAGCCGCTGGCCGTCGCCATCATCTCGGGCCTGATCGTCGAGTTCCCGCTGGTGCTGCTGGCCATGCCGGTGCTGATCGGCTTGACTCTGCCGCGCGGGGAGAGGACCGGGCCGGCGTAGTCCGGTGACGTGCATGAAAGAGGTGGAGCCGTGATGGTGGATTGGTCGATTGCCGTGCCGTCGTTCCTGACGGCCCTGGTCGAGTGGGTGGAGGCGTTCACCATCGTGCTGGCGGTCAGCCTCAGCATCGGGTGGCGGGGCGCCATCGGCGCGGCGCTGGCGGGCCTCGCGACGCTTGCGGCGCTCACGGCCGTGTCGGGCGGGCTGCTCGCGACCGGCATCGACATCGGGCTGGTGCAGTTCGTGATCGGCGTGTTCCTCCTGCTGTTCGGGGTCCGCTGGCTGGCGAAGGCGATTGCCCGGTATGCGGGCCTCAAGCCGCTGCACGACGAGGCGGCGGAGTTCGCGGAGACCCGTGCCCGGCTGTCCGGGGATTGGGCGGCGGGCTGGACGGTCGCGTTCAAGGGCGTGCTGCTGGAGGGGCTGGAGGTGTGGCTGGTGGTGGTCGCCCTCGGCACGCGCTCGCCGGGGGGCGCCGGGCTTGCGAGCAGCATCGGGGCCGCGCTGGCCGCCCTGGTGCTCACCTGCCTGGTGGGCGCCGCGGTGCGGGCGCCGCTGCAGCGGGTGCCGGAGAACACGATCAAGTTCGTGGTCGGCGCGATGATCGTCTCGTTCGGCACCTACTGGACGATGGAGGGCATCGGCGGCGAGGCGGTCTGGCCGTACTCGGACTGGACGCTGCTGATCCTGGGCGCGTTCTACCTGCTCGCGGGCCTCGCGGCCGGCGCCGTGCTGCGCAGCCAGGTCCAGCGGAGGGTCGCGTGATGGGGCCGTTCGTCAAGACGCTGTTCGGGGACGCGCGGAACGTCGCCGTGGTGGCGGCGGTGGTGGCGCTCGAGTTCGCGCTGGTCCGCTCGGGCCACGCGCGGGAGGCGGCGCTGCTGGTGCCCATCGCGGTGATGGCCGGGGTGGTGTGGCTGGCGCCGCGGTAGCAGGCGGCGCGGCCGGGGTTTACCGCTCCGCCGAGATCGGCAGCTCGATCAGGTTGGGCTTGCCCGAGGCGATGCCGGCCTCGACGGCGCCGGCGATCTCGGCGGCCTCGCTCACGCGCCGGGCCGGCACGCCCATGGACGCCGCGAGCGCCAGGAAGTCCACCGGCGGATCGACCAGGTCCATGGCGATGAAGCGGTTGGCCCGGGCGCTGAGGTAGTGCGGCTGCGCCCGCATGAAGTTCTTGAGCACGTTGTACTCGCGGTTGTTCATCACCACGAACGTCACCGGCAGGCTCTCGTGCACCGCGGTCCACAGCGCCTGCGGCGAGTACATCGCCGCCCCGTCGCCCACCAGGCACACGACCGGCGAGCGGTCCAGCCCGAGCGAGGTGCCGACCGCCGCCGGCATCCCCCAGCCCAGCCCGCCGCCGCGCAGGAACGAGTACTGCCGGGCGGAGGAGGAGTCGAGGAAGGAGCGCACGTGCAGCGAGGTCGCA
>CAXTTB010000508.1:0-3235 GCA_964246905.1 uncultured Acetobacteraceae bacterium
GCCCTGCAGCGCGTCCAGCACCGGGCCGGCGCGCGGGTCGCCGGACACGGCCAGCGCCTCCACCCCGCGCCGGATCTCTTCGAACGACTGGCTGCCGAGCGGCGCCAGCAAGGGCGATTGCGCCCAGGCCGGCCCGCTCAGCAGCAGGGCGGCAAGGACGAGTAGCCGCCCCAATAGGCTCAGCTTCCGCTGCCGCCGCACTTGCCGGTCTTCACGTTGAAGTTGCCGCACGACATCGGCGGGCGCCAATCGGCGATCAGGTCGCGCGAGCCTTCCAGGTACGGCGACCACTCCTGCGCCACGATCAGGCCCGGCGTCGTGGACACCACGTTGAACTGCCCGTTCGCCTGGATCTCGCCGATCAGCACGGGCTTGGTGATGTGATGGTTCGGCATCATGGCCGACAGCCCGCCCGTGAGGTTCGGCACCGACACGCCGATCATGGCGTCGATCACCTTCGCCGGCTCGAACGTGCCGGCCTTTTCCACCGCCTTCACCCACATGGCGAAGCCGATGACGTGCGCCTCCATGGGGTCGTTGGTCACGCGCTTGGGATTTTTCGTGTAGGCCTGCCAGCGCGCGATGAAGGCCTTGTTCTCCGGGGTATCGACGCTTTCAAAGTAGTTCCAGGCGGCCAGGTGCCCGAGCAGCGGCTTGGTGTCGATGCCGGCCAGCTCCTCTTCGCCCACGCTGAACGCCACGACCGGGATGTCCGTCGCCTTGATGCCCTGGTTGCCCAGCTCCTTGTAGAACGGCACGTTGGCGTCGCCGTTGATCGTGCTGACCACCGCCGTCTTCTTGCCGGCGGAGCCGAACTTCTTGATGTCGGCCACGATGGTCTGCCAGTCGCTGTGGCCGAACGGCGTGTAGTTGATCAGGATGTCCTCCTGCTTCACGCCGCGGGACTTGAGATAGGCTTCCAGGATCTTGTTGGTCGTGCGGGGATACACGTAGTCGGTGCCGGCCAGCACCCAGCGCTGCACGTTCTCCTCCGCCATCAGGTAGTCCACCGCGGGGATCGCCTGCTGGTTCGGCGCGGCGCCGGTGTAGAACACGTTCCTGCTGCTTTCCTCGCCCTCGTACTGGACGGGGTAGAACAGGATGTTGCCCGTCTCCTCGAACACCGGCAGCACGGACTTGCGCGACACGGAGGTCCAGCAGCCGAACACGGCGGACACCTTCTGCACGGTGATCAGCTCGCGCGCCTTCTCCGCGAACAGCGGCCAGTTGGACGCGGGATCGACCACCACCGCCTCCAGCTTGCGCCCGAGCACGCCGCCCTTCTTGTTCTGCTCGTCGATCAGCATGAGCATGACGTCCTTCAGCGTGGTCTCGCTGATCGCCATGGTGCCGGACAGGCTGTGCAGGATGCCGATCTTCACCGGGCCGGCGGCGGGCTGCGCCTGCGCGCCCGGCGCCAGCAGGATTGCCGCGGCCATGGCAGCAGCGCATCCCGCGCCACGCAGCCAGGTTCGGACGAACGCCATAGGCTCTCCCCTTTTCGGAATACGTTTGAACAACCTACGCAGGCTATGCAGGTTACGTGCCACGGCGTCACGCCGGCGTGAGGGTGCCGCCTATGGCGGCCGGCCACGATCTCGATGCACAACCGTCAACATCCTGCCCCAATCCGGGTGTCATCTCCGCATCGTCACCGGGCAGGCAGCCCGCTGATCAGGAGGGCATCATGCGTTTCATTCCGGTTCTTCTCGCGTCCGTCGGGGCCTTGGGCGTGGCCGCGGCCTGCTCGCCCGCCCGGGCGGATTGGGACGACGACGGCTGGCGCCGCCACGAATGGCACGAGCAGCAGGAGCGGCGCTGGCGGGAGCACGAGTGGCGGGAGCACGAGTGGCGGGAGCATCAGCGGCAAAGCTACTATGCGGCCCCGCCGGTGATCTACTCGGCCCCGCCCGCCTATACCTATGCGCCCCAGCCTTATGCGCCCCGTGGATACTATGCGGTGCCGCCCGCCGCCTACTACGCGCCGCCGCCGGCGATCTACCAGGCGCCTGGCGTGTCGGTCGGCTTCGGGTTCGGCTTCCGCTGATCCTTTCGGGCCAGGCCCGGGGCGCCGTAGTTGGCGCCGTCCTGCGCGTGCGTCAGCGTCCGACCAGGCGCCTCGCCCGCGCCAGCAGCGCGGCGGGGTGCCGGGGCGGCGCCACCGATAGCCAATGCAGCGCCCGCTCGGCGTTCGACAGACTGCGCTTGTAGCGGTCCGCGCCGCCCAGGAAGTCGTAGCTGCTCCCGCCGCGCGCCCGGTGCATCTCGATGGCCAAATGGTGGCAGGTCAGCCCCGGCTTCCCATGCGGCCCGGCGCCAGGGTAGTCGAAACCGCTTTGATACGCGCACGCCCACCTGCCGCGCACGAGGTTGTAGAGATACCCGACCACCCGCCCGCCCGCGGTGATCCGCAGCAGTTCGGCCTGATCCGGCGCCCCGCGCCCGACCAGGCAGTGATGGAACCGCCGCACCGGCCCGGTGGCGAACGCACCTGGCTTGCCGCGGGCCGCCCAGGTCTCGACGTGCAGCGCGATCAGCGCATCGAGGAATATCCGCGCCTGCCCGGCATCCGTCGCCCGTTCGATCCGCAGCGCGCCCTGGGCGGCATAGGCGCGGTCGGACCGGCGCAGTTGCTGGCGCGTGTTGCGGCTGAGCTGCTCGATGTAGGCCACCCCCGGCGGGACCCGGGCGAGGTCCACGTAGGGCGCGGCGCGGTCCAGGCCGGGCAACGCGACGGCGCCTGCCCTCAAGGCGGCATCCCGCGTCGCCGCGCCGACGCCGGACAGCACGAGGCGCGGCACCCGGCCGTCCCGCGGTTCCAGCGCCGCCCGCAGCATAGCGGCCAGCAGCCCATCCGGCGCACGCCGGGCCAGCAGGGGGTCGTTGTGCTCGGTGAACACGGCGTCGAGCGCCGGGTCGCCGCTCTCGTGCAGCCACAGGCTGTCGCCGGCCAGCCAGGAGCGCCGGCGGTTCCACAGGGCGATGCCGAGCGGGCCGTCCGCGTCGTGCGCCTCGATCAGCAGCGGGTCGGCGAACCGCTCAGGGCCGCAGCCGATCCAGGTCCAGGTCTGGAACGGGGACGGGTCGGCCGCGGCCTCCACCACGCGCCACGGCTTGTGCGCGACGCCGCCGAGCGCGATCCGCGCCTCGACGATCGTGTCGCCGTCGATCCGCAGCGCGATCGCCACCGAAACCAGCGCGAACGCATAGGAGAGGCGGTCGCGCAGCTTAAGGT
>CAXTTB010000509.1:0-1813 GCA_964246905.1 uncultured Acetobacteraceae bacterium
CCTTTGACGCGCTGCGCCGCGAGGCCGATGAGAGCCGGGCCGAGCTGGAGGACGCTTGGGCCTACCAGGCAATCCTGAAAAACGAACTCGCCCAGCGCGACGCCCACACCGCGGAGCTGCTGGCGATGCTCGCCGCCCGCGCCGCGGACTGGGAGCGGGTGCACGAGGTGCTGGCCGGCCGGGATGCCGAGCTGGCCGGGGTGCGCGCGGCGCTGGCGCGGGCGGAGGCATTGCAGGCGGCGACCTACCGATCCGCGTCGTGGCGCTTCGCCGCCCCGGTCCGCGCCGTGGGCCGTTACGCGCCTTGGCTCGGGCGCGGCGTCCGGCGCGCGTCGCGCCTGGTTGGGATGGCGCTGTCCGGGGAACTGGCGGCGCATCGCCGCCTGCGGGCGCGGCGCGCGGAGGAGATCGCCGCCCTGCGCGCCTCTCCCCTGTTCGACGCCGGGTTCTACTTGGCGAACCATCCTGGCCTGGCCGCGGCGGGCCATGACCCGGCGGCCCACTTCGCCTGGGTCGGCGCGCAGTCCGGCGCCATGCCGAACCGCTACTTCGACACGGCCTGGTTCCTCGCCCGCTATCCGGCCGTGGCCGCAAGCGGCGAGAACCCACTGCTGCATTGGCAGCGGGAGGGTGCGGCGCGCGGCCTCGACCCCAACCCGTTCCTGGACGTGGACTGGTATCTCGCACAGGCCCCGGACGCCGCCGGACGCGACGCGCTGACCCATTGGATGACGGTCGGTCGGGCCGCCGGGCGCGACCCGAACCCGATGCTGGATGCCCGCGCGCTCACGCTGGACCACGGCGCCGGGCCGGAGTTCGACCCGCTGCTGCATTGGTGGCACCACGGCACCAGCGACGGGCTGAACCCGCACCCGCTGTTCGACGCCGCCTGGTACCGCGCGGAGCACGGCTTGCCGCCCGGCGCCGACGTGCTGGCGCATTGGCTGGAGTTTGGCCGGGCCGCGGGCTTCCCGGTGTCGCCGCATCAGGCGCCTGGCGCCGACGCGCCGCCCGCCGTGGCCTTTCCCATCGAGCCGGCGCCCGATGTCTCCATCATCGTGCCGGTCTATGGCCACTACGCCGACACCCTGCGCTGCCTGCGCTCCGTGATGCTGCATGGCGGCGCGGTCCGCTACGAGGTCATCATCGCGGACGACAAGCCGGACGGGCGCATCGCGCCGCTGCTGCGGGAGCGCGTGCCGGGCCTGCGGTTCATCGAGAACCCCGGCAACCTCGGCTTCCTTCGGAGCTGCAACAACGCGGCCAGGTCGGCGCTTGGGCGATATATCGTGTTCCTCAACAACGACACGGCGGTGCGTCCGGACTGGCTGCCGCCGCTCGTGCGCCTGGCCGAGGCCGACCCGCTGGTGGGGCTGGTCGGCGCCAAGCTGCTGAACGCGGACGGCACGGTGCAGGAGGCGGGCGGCGCCGTGCTGCGGAACGGCTGGGGCCTGCCCTACGGCGCCGGGCGCGACCCGGCGGCGCCCGAGGTCAACTTCGTCCGCGAGGTGGACGTGGCGGTCGGCGCCTGCATCCTGGTCCGTCGCGAGGCGTTCGAGCAGGTGGGCGGGTTCGACGACCACTACGCCCCGGCATTCTACGAGGAGTTCGACCTCGCCTTCGCGCTCCGCGACCGCGGCTGGCGCGTGATGTACCAGCCGGCCTGCGAAGTGGTGCACCATGGCAGCAACTCCTACGGCACGGAGGCGCGGGACCGGCACAGCCAGGCGAACCACGCCAAGTTCTGCGCCAAGTGGGCGCGCGCCCTGCTGAGCCAGCCCCTGCCGAACGCGCCGGAGCTTCACATCCGCAG
>CAXTTB010000509.1:1823-3231 GCA_964246905.1 uncultured Acetobacteraceae bacterium
CGCCCTGGTCATCGACGACCGGGTGCCGGAATGGGACCGCAACGCCGGCGCCGTCACGCTCAGCCAGTACCTGCACCTGCTGCAGGACATGGGCTACCAGGTCATCTTCTGCCCGGCCTACGACGCCGCGCCGACCCAGCCCTACACCGCCGCCCTGCAGCAGGACGGGATCGAGGTGCTGCACGCGCCGGAAACGCTGGACCGCTGGCTGCGGGCGAACGGCCGGCAGCTCGACCTCTTGTGGACCGCCCGGCCCGACGTGACCGGCCCCATCCTCGACCTGATCCGGGCGGAGACCCGGGCGCCGGTGCTGTACTACACGCACGACCTGCACCACCTGCGCGAACGCCGCCGCTGGGAGCTGGAGGGCGACCCGCACGCGCTGACGGAGAGCAAGCGCCTGAAGCGGATCGAGACCCGCATCTTCGCCGAAGTGGACCGCGTGATGACGCCGAGCGAGGAGGAGGCCACGGCGATCCGCGCCGACGTGCCGGACGCGCAGGTGCACGCGATCCCGCCCTATATCCTGCCGGCCACCCCGCAGGCCCGGCCCGGCCCGGATGCCGGGCGGGACGCGCTGATCTTCGTCGGCGGCTACAACCACCTGCCCAACGTCGATGCCGCGGTCTGGCTGGTGCAAGAGATCATGCCGCTGGTCTGGGCCGCCCTGCCGGACGTGCGGCTGCTGCTGGTCGGCAACGCCCCGCCGCCCGCGGTGGAGGCGCTGGCCGGCCGGCGCGTCGCCGTCACCGGCTTCGTCCCGGATGTGGGGCCGCTCTACGCGCAGTCCCGGCTGTCGGTGAACCCGCTGCGCTACGGCGCCGGGGTGAAGGGCAAGATCGTCGCCAGCCTGCAGGAGGGCGTGCCGGTGGTGACGACCGCGGTGGGCAACGAGGGCCTTGGCCTCGTCCACGGCGCCGAGGCCTGGATCGCCGAGACCGCCGCCGACTTCGCCGCGGGGATCGTCGCCCTGTATCGCGATCCCACACGCTCAGCCGCCATGGCGCAGGCGGCGCAGGCCGTGCTGTCCCGCCGGTTCAGCGAGGACGCGGCCCGGGCGGCGCTCATGGGCGTGCTCGGCCGATGGTCGTGCCGGGTCTGCGGG
Source organism: uncultured Acetobacteraceae bacterium (assembly GCA_964246905.1). Lineage (GTDB taxonomy): Bacteria > Pseudomonadota > Alphaproteobacteria > Acetobacterales > Acetobacteraceae > CAHJXG01. The sequence continues at coordinate 2,929 of CAXTTB010000509.1, forward strand.
CGGTCGGCATCGGCCCGCCCGGTCCCCTGCCCGCATTGCGGCGCCGGGGCCGAGGCGCAAGGCCTGGCCAGCGCCATCCTGCACGGGCTGCCCTCCGGCCAGCGGCGCTGCCTTGCCGACGCGGCGCCCCGCCTCGCCCGGTTGTCCGTCCGGGTCTGCGACGACGCGCCGCCGCCCTTGGCGTCGCTGCTGGGGCACGGAGTTCCAGGCGACGCGCCGTGCGGCCTGCTGGTCGGCGGCGTGGCTCTCGACCCCAACGCGGCTGTTGCCGCGTTGCAGCCCCGCGCCCGGGGGGGGCGGCGG
>CAXTTB010000510.1:0-460 GCA_964246905.1 uncultured Acetobacteraceae bacterium
GCCATGATTCCTCCGGTGTTCTGCTCGCGCCAGGCTGGCGCACCCCGGCGTGCGGGTCCATCTCTATCGTCCCATGCAGCACACCCCCGCCCCCATCAAGGTCGGCCGCACCCGGGACGGCACGGTGGCCTACTGCGGCGAGCTGCCGCCGGAGGCGCTGCCCCGGGGGCGCGGGCGCGACGTGGCGGCAGCCTGGGACGCGGCGCGGGACGCGGCGGCGGACGCGGCCTGGGGCACCGCCCGGCTGTTCCGCTTCCGCCGTCCGGACGGCAGCGTGACGGACCTCGTGCTGTCGGACGAGGACGCGCGCTGCTGGGCAGGCGCGGTGGACGGGACGGTGGGGATGCAAACCAGCTACGGCCTGTCGCTGTGCTTGCGGCTGCTGGCGTTGGTGGACCTGCTGGCGCGGGCAACCTGGACGGCCGACCTGTTCCGCCTCGGCCGCCCCGGCGCCGCCCTT
>CAXTTB010000510.1:470-3216 GCA_964246905.1 uncultured Acetobacteraceae bacterium
GGGGCGCGGGCGCCGGGCCCGGCGGCGGTGTGCCGCCGCGCCGGCGCCGGCGCCGCCCTGCACCCGGCCCTGCTCAGCGCCGCCGCGACGGCGCAGTTGACGTCCGACGCGCGCTTCGACGAAACCGGGTTCCGCGCCAGGCTGGCAGGCCTGTCCGGTCCCCCGTCCACAGGAGTGCTCGCATGACGCCCACCCGCTTTGGCTTCCCCAACGGGCGGCTCGCCTTCGCCGCCGCCGCCATCCTGCTGCCGATGCTGGCGGCCGGGTGCCAGTCCACGCCGCGGTCCCGGGCCAGCGCCGCATCCACGGCGGCGTGCCGGGCGGAGGTGGACCGCGTTTACGCCGCGCAGAACCGCGCCGACCTGTCGCAGCGCGACCAGCGGGACACGCCGCTGTCCAGCAGCTACGCCTCGGGCATCACCTCCCGCGGCCTGGGTACGCTGTTCGGCTTCGACAACCAGGTTTCGTCCTGCGTGAGCAACTCCGGCGGCTCGAACCCCGGCGCCGCGACGGTCGATCCCGGCCGGGGGCCGACGTTCGAGCCGACCGCGCGCTGACCCAAGCCGTTGCCGGGCGGCGGCGCGGGCCGTAAACCTGGCCTCTGGCCTTTCGCAAAGGAGCCGCCGCATGAGCAAGATCATCCGCACCGAGCCGAACACGGTGCTGGCCAAGGCCGTGGAGTACCACGGCTTCGTTTACTGCCAGGGCGTGACCGCGCCGGACCTGAGCCAGGACATCACCGGGCAGACCGAGCAGGTGCTGGCCGGGATCGACGCCATCCTGGAAACCCACGGCACCGACAAGACCCGGCTGCTGCAGGCGCAGATCTGGCTGAAGGACATCCGCGACCGCGAGGCGATGAACGCCGTCTGGTCCGCCTGGCTCCCCGAGGGCGGTGCGCCGGCCCGCGCCTGCGTCCAGGCGCACATGGCTGACCCGCGGCACCTGGTCGAGATCATGGTTACGACATGTAAATAAAAGCGTCCTGCCAGACCAGAGGCCCGGCAATCACCGAATCGCCGGAACAAATCGCCGCAGGACTCGAAGCGTGGCTGATTAGGCTCACTGTAGCCAATCAGCCACATTTCATTTTATTCCGTTGCACATCCATGGCATTTTACCGTTATTAGGATATCAGTCCTCTAATCAACGGTTGTCCACACGCTGTTTTCGGCAAAATTGTGTGACCGCTGTAACCCTCCGCCCTCACGGGTTGTCAGGTTTCGTATGCCGCCGCTAACCAAAGTTCACATTCGAACGAGCTTTGGCGAGCGTAGGGGAACGGCAGATGGCGACACCGACCGGCGGACGATGGACTGCGATGGGCATTGCCCTGGCGCTGTCCGCCCCGATCGGCACCCACTCGGCCAAGGCGGCGCAGGATTGGTTCAGCTATGCGAACGCGGTGAGCGCCCGGTCCATGGGGACCGGCCCGGCGGCGTTCGCGGGCCGCGGCCCGCGCTTCGCCCGGGGCGGCAGCACCCTGCAATGCGTGCCCTATGCCCGCGAGCATTCCGGGATCGCGCTGGTCGGCAACGCCCTGACCTGGTGGAACAAGGCCGCCGGGGCCTACGAGCGCGGCTACCGCCCCGAGGTGGGCGCCGTGCTGAACTTCCGCGCCACTGGCCGGATGAACCTGGGCCACGTCGCCGTCGTGTCGCGGGTAGTCGACAGCCGCAACATGCAGATCGACCACGCGAACTGGTCAAGCCGCGGCGCCATCAGTCGGAACATCAGCGTGATCGACGTATCGGCGAACAACGATTGGACCGCCGTGCGGGTCGCCCTGCCCCGGGGCGACGACTACGGCAGCGTGTATCCCACCTACGGCTTCATCTACGGCCGCCCGGACCGCGGCGTCATGGTCGCCAACACCGGAGTCGCAGCCTCCCCGGCCACGGGCGCCGACACCGGCCCGGCGGAGCGCGTCGTCGCGAGCCTCGGCACCAACCCGGACATCGAGGTCGCGGAGGCCGCCGAGGAGCCGTCGCCGGCCATGCGCCGGCCCCTCCTCAGCCGCGGGCCGCGCACGACCCAGCGCCCGCTGCTCCTGCTGCAGGGTGGGCAGGGACGCCCCTACTTCTGATACCGGGCGAGGACGCCGCTCAGCCCGGGCCGAACAGCACGCCCGCCACGGCGCCGCCGGCGAGCAACGCCAACGGATGCGCCCGCGTCGCCAGCACCGCCGCCGTGACGGCCAGGGTGATGCCGGCGGTCAGCAGGCCCTTGGACGTGGACGCCACGAGCAGCCCGGCGCCCGCCATGACCAGCCCCACCGTGACCGGCACCAGCCCGGCCTGGATGCGCCGCCGCCACGGCCGCTCCCGGACGCGGTGCCACATGCCGGCGGTCAGCCCGGTCAGCAGGCTGCTCGGCCCGATCATGCCGAGCGTCGCCGCCAGCGCCCCCGGCAGCCCCGCCACCCGCCATCCTACCGCGGTCGCGACCAGCATGTTGGGACCGGGCGCCATCTGGGCGAGCGCGAACAGGGCCGCGAACTCCGACCGTCCCATCCAGCCGTGCTGCACCACCAGCCGCTGCATCTCCGGCAGCACGGCGCCGACCCCGCCCACCGCCAGCAGCGACATCTGCGCGTAGCCGAGCGCCAGCCAGCCGACCTCGCTCCCCGGTCCGCTCACGCGGTGTCACGGTGCTGCAGGAGCAGGGCGACGGGCACGAGGGCCAGCATGGTCGGCAGCAGCGGCAGGCGCACGAGGGCTATGGCCGCGAACGCCACGGCCGCGAT
>CAXTTB010000511.1:0-3211 GCA_964246905.1 uncultured Acetobacteraceae bacterium
GCCCAGGTCCGGGCGGCACGGCAGGAGGCGGCCCAGGCCCGCGCCGCGGCGCAAGCCGCACCGGGCGGACGCGCCGGACAGCCAGCGACTGCCGGCGCTGCGGCAGGCGGCGTCCAGCAAGGGCTGATGGCGACGGCGCCGCAAGGCGGGCTGAGCGACACGAGGCCGGGCGGGGAGACCACGGGCCAGCAGAACGCCTCGACGACGCCCACGCCCACGCCCAACGGCACGATCCGCCTCGGCGGCGTCAGCATCACCCTGGGCGGCTTCATCGAGGCGGCGGGCATCTTCCGGACCCGCAACGAGGTCGCGGACATCGCCTCCAACTTCAACACCGGCATCCCGTACCCGAACTCGGCGCTCTACCACGAGAACGAGTTCCGCGGAACGGCCCGGCAGAGCCGCATCTCGTTGCTGGCCGAAGGCGTCGTCTCGCCCACGCAGAAGCTGGCCGCCTACTTCGAAACCGACTTCCAGGGCGGCTCGCCGACCGCGAACCAGAACGAGTCCAACAGCTACAACCTCCGGCTGCGCCTGGGCTACGCCACCTACGACAACACCGACTGGGGCCTGCACGTCCTGGGCGGGCAGAACTGGAGCCTGCTGACCCAGCAGCAGGTCGGCATCACGCCCCGCCGGGAGGAGATCCCGCTCACCATCGACGCGCAGTACGTCGTCGGCTTCAACTGGACCCGGCAGCCGCAGATCCGCGTGGTCAAGGATTTCGCGGAGCACAAGCTCTGGGCTGGCCTGTCGTTGGAGCAGCCGCAGAACGTGACCTATATCGGACCGAACGGCGCCGGCACGGTCGGCGGCACGGCCAACACCCAGAACCCCGGCTCCGGCATCCTGGCCTCCACGGTGAACTACAGCACCGACATCGCGCCCGACGTGATCGCCAAGCTGGCCTATGACCCCGGCTTCGGCCACTTCGAGGCGTTCGGCATCGCGCGCTTCCTGCACGACCGGGTGAGCGTCGTCGGCAACGGACGCAACAACACGGCGCTGGCCGGCGGCGGCGGCTTGGCCGCGAGCGTTCCCATCCTGGGCGGCAAGGTGTCGTTCCGCGGCAGCGTCCTCGCCGGCTACGGCATCGGCCGCTACGCATCGGGCCAGCTCCCGGACTCCACCCTGTCCCAGTCCGGCGCCCCGGTGCCGATCCCGGAACTGTCGGCGCTGGTGGGCGTGGTCGGCCATCCCAGCCCCACGGTGGACCTGTATGGCTACGTGGGCACGGAGCAGGCGAGCCGGCGCAGCTTCACCTCGGGCGGCAGGGGCTACGGCTACGGCAGCCCGCTCTACTCCAACGCCGGGTGCGGGATAGAACTCAGCACGGCGGCGTGCACGGCCAACACGTCGGGGCTGGTGGAGGGCACGCTCGGCGCCTGGTGGCGCTTCCTGCACGGCGGCTACGGCACGGCGCAGGTCGGCGCGCAGTACGCCTACATCCACCGCGACGTGTTCGCTGGCCTCGCACCGCGCGGCGGCAGCGGCAGCACCAGTACGGACAACAACATCGTCATGGTCAGCTTCCGCTACCTGCCGTTCCAGTAAGGGCTGCATCGGAAACAAGTGCTTCAGCATTCCGATAAAGCTGCCCGTCAAAAAAAGGCTTAGGGCTTGTTCGACCCTGCGCTTCGTAGCGATAATTGTCGAACAAGCCCTAAGACCCGATCAGGTCAGATGCGGCAGGCCCAGGTACTCGCGGCTCTGCATCTCCTCCAGGCGTGACGCGGTGCGCTCGAAGGCACGGGCACCCTCTCCCCGCTGGTAGAGCTGGTCCGGCGCCGCCTCGGCGCTGGCGACCAGCTTGACCCGGTGGTCGTACAGCGCGTCGATCAGCACGATGAAGCGCCGGGCGAGGTCGTAGTTGTCCGGGGACAGCCGGGGCACGCCGTCCAGCACCAGCGCCTGGTAGTGCGTCGCCAGCGCCAGGTAGTCCCCGGCGCCCAGCGGCTGCCCGCACAGCGCGTCGAAGTCGAACCGCGCGACGCCCTGCGCCGCGAGCGGCACGGCGAACACGCGGCCCATCACCATCAGCCGCTCCGGCCGCGTCTTGGCACCGCCGGCCAGCTCATGGAAGGCCGCGTCCAGCGCGCGGTCGGCGCGGTCGTCCGCCGGCACGTGCCAGGTCGTCATGCCGCGCAGCCGCTGCCGCCGCCAATCCCGGCTGCCGTCCATCACCAGCACGTCCAGGTGCTGCTTCAAGAGTGCTATGAACGGCAGCAGGGCGTCGCGCCCTGGCTGCCCGGCGAACAAGTCGTCCGGGCGGGTGTTGCTGGTGGCGACCACCACCACGCCACGGGCGAACAACGCCTTGAACAGCCGGCCCAGGATGGCGGCGTCGGCCACGTCGTTCACCTGGAACTCATCGAAGCACAGCAAGGAGGCCTCGGCGGCGATGGCGTCGGCGAGCGGCGGGATCGGGTCGTCGGAGTGCGGGTCGGCCAGGCGGTGCGGGGCACGGCGCCAGGCATAGATGCGCTGGTGCACCTCCTGCATGAAGGCGTGGAAATGGATGCGGCGCTTGCGCGGCACGTCGGCCACGTCGAAGAACAGGTCCATCAACATGCTCTTACCCCGCCCCCCGGCGCCGACGAGGTAGCGGCCGAGCGGGTAAGCCTCCGGCATGTCGCCCCGCCGCTTCCCGAACATGCGGCCGAAGAAGCCCGGCGCCGCCGGCGGCGCCGCCTCGTAGCCGCGGAGCCGGGTCCACAGCGTCTGCAGGCGCTCGGCGACCAAAGCCTGCGACGGGTCGGTGGCCAACCCGCCCGCGGCAAGCCGGGCGCGGTATGCGGCGAGCGGCCCGCCGGCGGCGGCGTCCTGGGGCGGGGTCATGCGTTGGCTCCCGTGAGGCGTGTGCGACATTAAAGCCACGGATCAAGAAATTGCGATCAGGTAATCAATCTATGGATTAGGCGACCCGTTTGTCCGAGAATTGCAACTCAAAGGAGAGACGGGCCATGAGGATGGTTTGGGCGGCACTCGCGATGGGCGTGATCCTCGTCGGCTCCGCCTCCGCGGTCGAATACCGCACCCCGGCGGCAAAGCAACTCTTTACCTGCACGGCGGGGGGCTGGATGCGCATCGCGGCACAGTTGCCGGAGCCGTGCTGCGAGGGGCGGCTTCGGTGCGCGCAGTTCCTGGCGACCGGCGGCGTGCTCCGGGCGTTGCGCGACCCGCGCACCTAAGATGTCTGCGCGACCCGCGC
>CAXTTB010000512.1:0-3198 GCA_964246905.1 uncultured Acetobacteraceae bacterium
GGACCCGACGCTCGGCTCCGCCTTTGTCAGCCGGGTCGTCTATGCGTCCCTGTGCGACAAGCTCATCGACATCGACGCCGGGCTGAACCTCGTGCCGCAACTGGCGGTGTCGTGGGAGTACGAGGACCCGACGCGCCTCGTGCTGCACCTGCGCGCCGGCGTCATGTTCCACGACGGCGAGCCGTTCGACGCGGAGGCGGTGCGCTACAAGCTCCATCGCGACGCGACGATCAAGGGCAGCATGAGGGCCGGCGAGGTGAACGCCGTCGCCGCCGTCGAGGTGGTGGACCCGCTCACCGTGCGCCTGGTGCTGAAAGCGCCGTCAAGCCCGCTCCTGTCGCAACTGGCAGACCGGGCGGGGATCATGATCTCGCCCAAGGCGGCGGAGGCCGGGGATTTCGGCAGCCACCCGGTCTGCGCCGGCCCGTATGCGTTCGAGAGCCGGGTGGCGCTGGTGCGGTAGGAAGGCTGGCGGGCCGTGCCCACTTGTTCACCTGGCGCCGCCCCACACCCAGTCCCGGATCTCCGGCAGGTCCTGGCCGTGCCTGGCGATGTGCTGCTTGTGCTCGATCAGCTTGTCCTGGACCTTCTGCTTCAAGTAGGCCCCCGCGCCCGACGGCGGCACGCAGTCCACGACGTCCTGCACCAGATGGAAGCGGTCCAGGCCGTTCTGCACCCGCATGTCGAAGGCCGTGGTGATCGTGCCCTCCTCCATGTAGCCGCGGACGTGCAGGTTGCGGTTGGCCCGGCGGTAGGTCAGCCGCTGCACCAGCGAGGGATAGCCGTGGAAGCCGAACACGATGGGCTTGTCCCGGGTGAACAGCGCGTCGTAGTCGGCCTCGCTCAGGCCGTGCGGGTGCTCGCCCTTGGGCTGCAGCCGCATCAGGTCCACGACGTTGACCACCCGCATCTTCAACTCGGGCAGGTGCTCGCGCAGGATCGAAACGGCGGCCAGGACTTCAAGCGTCGGCGTGTCGCCGCAACAGGCCATCACCACGTCCGGCTCGCCGCCCTGGTCGTTGCTGGCCCACTGCCAGATGCCCAGGCCCTCCGTGCAGTGCGCGACGGCGGCGTCGATCGCCAGCCATTGCGGCAGCGCGTGCTTGCCGGCCACCACGACGTTGACGTAGTGCCGGCTGCGCAGGCAGTGGTCCATGGTGGACAGCAGGCAGTTCGCGTCGGGCGGCAGGTAGATGCGCACGATGTCGGCCTTCTTGTTGACCACGTGATCGAGGAAGCCGGGGTCCTGGTGGGTGAAGCCGTTGTGGTCCTGCTGCCAGACGTGGGAGGCGAGCAGGTAGTTGAGCGACGCGATCTTGCGCCGCCAGGGCAGCTCCAGCGTCACCTTCAGCCATTTGGCGTGCTGGCTGAACATCGAATCGACGATGCGGATGAACGCCTCGTAGCTGTTGAACAGCCCATGCCGCCCGGTCAGCAAATAGCCCTCCAGCCAGCCCTCGCACTGGTGCTCGCTGAGCATCGCGTCCACCACGCGGCCGGCCGGCGCCAAGAACTCGTCGCCCTCCGCCCCTTCCGCGTCCCACTGGCGGTCCGTCGCCTCGAACACGGCGCCGAGCAGGTTCGACAGCGTCTCGTCCGGGCCGAAGATGCGGAAGTTGCGCGCCGCCTCGTTCTCCCGCACGACGTCGCGCAGGAACCGGCCGAGCACGGAGGTGTCCTGGGCCTCGGTGCCGCCGGGCGAGAGCACGCTGACGGCATGGGCGCGGAAGTCCGGCATCCGCAGGTCGCGCAGCAGCATCCCGCCGTTGGCGTGCGGGTTGGCGCTCATCCGGCGGTCGCCCTTGGGCGCCAGCTCCGCCAGCTCGGGGATCAGCCGGCCGTCGGCGTCGAACAGCTCCTCGGGCCGGTAGCTCCTCATCCAGCGTTCGAGCTGCGCGACGTGCCCGGGGTGCGCGGGATCGACGATGAGCGGCACCTGGTGCGACCGGAAGGTGCCCTCGACCGGGAGGCCGTCCACGGACTTCGGCCCGGTCCAGCCCTTGGGCGACCGGAGGACGATCATCGGCCAGCGCGGCCGCTCGGCGTTGTCCTGGTGCCGGGCGCGGTCCTGGATCGCCTTGATGGCCACGATGGCCGCTTCGAGCGTTGCGGCCATCCGCTCGTGCATCGCGTCGGGATCGTCGCCCTCGACGAAGTAGGGCGTCCAGCCGCAGCCGCGGAAGAACTGCTCCAGCTCCTCGTGCGTGATGCGGGCGAGCACCGTGGGGTTGCTGATCTTGTAGCCGTTGAGGTGCAGGATCGGCAGCACCGCCCCGTCGGCCGCGGCGTCGAGGAACTTGTTGGACTGCCACGCGGTCGCCAGCGGCCCGGTTTCCGCCTCGCCGTCGCCGACGCAGCAGGCGACGATCAGGCCGGGGTTGTCGAGCACGGCGCCGAAGGCGTGGCTGAGCGAGTAGCCAAGCTCGCCGCCCTCGTGGATCGACCCCGGCGTCGTCGGCGCCACGTGGCTCGATATGCCGCCCGGGAACGAGAACTGGGTGAACAGCCGCCTCATCCCGGCCTCGTCCTGGCTGACGTTCGGATAGACCTCGCTGTAGGTGCCTTCGAGGTAGGTGTTGCCCACCACCGCCGGGCCGCCATGGCCGGGGCCGGAGATGTAGAGCATGTCCAGGTCGTACTGCTTGATGACCCGGTTCAGGTGGACATAGATGAAGTTCTGCCCCGGCGTGGTGCCCCAGTGCCCGACCACCAGCGGCTTCACGTGCGCCATGGTCAGCGGCTCGCGCAGCAGGGGGTTGTCGTAGAGGTAGAGCTGCCCGACGGACAGGTAGTTGGCCGCCCGCCAGTAGGCGTCCGTCCGGCGCAGCTCTTGGGCGCCGAGCGTCGCGGGCCGGTCGAGGGTGCCGTCGCCGCCGATGCGGGCCGGCGTTTCGCGCGCTGCAACGGGTGTGTCCATCGCCGTGACCTTCCTTGTTCTGGTTCTGCGCCAAGTCACGCGGCGGCGGACGAAGCCGGCGGCATGAGAAAGCGAGGCGCGTCCGGCCATTCGCGTGGCCCGGCGCTGGTGTTGCGCGGACCATAGGCCGGGGCACCGCCAGGAACAGCCTCGGGAAATACCTACGGCGATGGCCGCCTGTCCCGCTGCGCCATCGCCTGATGCCAGCGGCACGATGCGACGACCCTTCCATCGCCTTGGGCCGCGGGTATCGCGCGCCGGGTTGGCAGGCGGCGGCGCGC
>CAXTTB010000513.1:0-3183 GCA_964246905.1 uncultured Acetobacteraceae bacterium
GGCTCCTTCTCCGCGCTGCGGGCCTTTGCACGGTCCGCGGCGCGTCATGTGGCCCGGCGTTCATGCAGGACATGTGCCACTCGCCGTACACTGGGTGCGGGTCGTGCTGGGACCCCGCGCAAGTTTCCGTTTGCCAGCGCCCCGCCTTCGTCCGACAGTCGCGGAAACGGAGGACACGATGCTTCTGACCGGCAAGACCGCCGTGATCTCGGGCGCCGCCAGCCTGCGCGGCATCGGCCTCGCCACCGCACGCCTGTTCGCCGAGCATGGCGCCTGGGTCGCCATCCTGGACCTGGACCGCGCAGGCGCGTCGGAGGCGGCGGCGTCCCTGCCGGGCGAGGGGCATATGGGCCTCGCCTGCGACGTGACCGACCGGGAGGCGTGCCTTGCCGCGGCGCGCGACGTGCTGGCCGCGTTCGGCGGCGTTGACATCCTGGTCAACAACGCCGGCATCACCCAGCCCATCAAGTTCCTCGACATCGCGCCCGAACACTACGACGCCGTGCTGGACGTGAGCCTGCGCGGCACGCTGTACCTGAGCCAGGCCTTCATCCCGTCCATGCGGGAGCGGCGGCGCGGGTCGGTCGTCTGCCTGTCGTCGGTGTCGGCGCAGCGCGGCGGGGGCATCTTCGGCGGGCCGCACTATTCGGCGGCGAAGGCCGGGGTGCTGGGCCTCGCCAAGGCGATGGCGCGGGAGTTCGGGCCGGACGGCATCCGGGTGAACGCGGTCACGCCGGGCCTGATCCAGACCGACATCACCGCGGGCAAGCTCACCGACGCCATGCGCGCGGACATCCTGCGCGGCATCCCGCTGAACCGTTTGGGCGAGGCGGCGGACGTGGCCGGGGCGTGCCTGTTCCTGGCCTCCGACCTGTCGTCATACCTCACCGGCGCCACCCTCGACGTGAACGGAGGCATGTTGATCCATGGATAAGCGGGGGGCTGAGGCGATGCTGTCCAACACCAGCCTGGCCGAGCGGGCGCTCCGCATCCGCCGCCATGCGCTCCGCATGGGGGAGGTGCAGGGCCAGGGCTACGTCGGCCAGGCGCTCGGCGTCGCCGACGTGCTGGCGGTCGCCTACTTCCACGCCCTGCGCTACCGGGCGGACGACCCGGCGTGGGACGGGCGGGACCGCTTCCTGCTGTCCATCGGCCACTACGCCATCGCGCTGTACGCCGCGCTGATCGAGGCCGGCATCCTGCCGGAGGAGGAGATCGAGACCTACGGCGCGGACGGCAGCCGGCTGCCGATGTCCGGCATGGCGTCGTACACGCCGGGCATGGAGGTCAGCGGCGGCTCGCTGGGCCAGGGCCTCCCCATCGCGGTCGGCATGGGCCTGGCGCTCAGGCGCAAGGGGTCGGGCGCCCTCGTGTACAACCTGCTGTCGGACGGGGAGCTGAACGAAGGCTCCACCTGGGAGGCGGCGATGAGCGCCGCGCATTGGCGGCTCGACAACCTGATCGCGCTCGTGGACGTGAACAACCAGCAGGCGGACGGCGCGTCGTCGGGCGTGCTGGGGTTCGAGCCGCTGCTCGCGCGGTGGGAGGCGTTCGGCTGGCACGCGCAGCGGGTGGACGGGCACGACATCCCGGCGCTCATTGCCGCCTTCGACCAGGCCCGGTCGCTCGATGCGCCGAAGCCGCGCGTGCTGATCTGCGACACCCTGATGGGCCGCGGCGTGCCGTTCCTGGAGGCGCGGGACAAGACGCACTTCATCCGCGTGGACCCGGCCGAATGGAGCCTGGCGCTCGACGCCATCGACGCCGGGAGGACCCCGTGAGCCAGTCCGCGACCCCGCCCGCGAAGCCGCGCCTCACCACGTCGGCCATGATCGCCTCCATCGCCGCCGAAGGGCAGCGCACCCGCCCGGCGCCGTTCGGCCATGCGCTCGCGAAGCTGGCGCAGGAGCGTCCGGAGATCGTGGGCCTCACCGCGGACCTGTCCAAGTACACCGACCTGCACGTCTTTGCCCAAGCCTTCCCGGACAGGTTCTACCAGATGGGCATGGCGGAGCAGCTCCTGATGGGCGCCGCCGCCGGGTTCGCGCGGGAGGGGTTCCTGCCGTTCGCCACCACCTACGCCGTGTTCGCCGCGCGCCGGGCCTACGACTTCATCGCCATGGCCATCGCGGAGGAGAACCTGCCGGTCAAGATCGTCTGCGCCCTGCCGGGCCTGACCAGCGGCTACGGCCCGAGCCACCAGGCGACGGAGGACGTGGCGATCTTCCGCGGCCTGCCGAACCTGGCCATCGTCGATCCCTGCGACGCCGTGGACATCGAGGGCGCGGTGCCGGCCATCGCAGCCCACCCCGGGCCGGTCTATATGCGGCTGCTGCGCGGCCAGGTGCCGGTGGTGCTGGACGAGTATGACTACACGTTCGCGCTCGGGCGCGCGGCGCTGCTGCGGGACGGCGCGGACGTGCTCTTCATCAGCTCCGGCCTGATGACCATGCGCGCGCTGGAGGCGGCGAAGGCGTTGCAGTCCGACCGGATCGACGCCGCGGTGCTGCACAGCCCCACGCTCAAGCCGCTGGACGAGGCGGCGATCCTGCGGGAAGCGTCCAGGCCCGGACGCCTGGTGGTGGTGGCGGAGAACCATTCGGTGGTCGGCGGGCTGGGGGAGGCCGTCGCGGGCCTGCTGATGCGCTCCGGCGTGCATCCGGCGTTCCGGCAGGTCGGCCTGCCCGACGAGTTCCTGGTTGCCGGCGCGCTGCCGACCCTGCACGACCGCTACGGCATCTCGACCGCCGCGGTGGCCGCCTCCGTGAAGCAGTGGCTGGCGTGAGCGGCGCGAACACCGCGGGCACGGTCGGCTTCGTGGGGCTGGGCGCCATGGGCCTGCCGATGGCGCTGAACCTGCTGAAAGCCGGCTACAGCGTGCGCGGCTTCGATCTCGACCCGGCGGCGCTCGCGGCGCTCGGCCAGGCCGGCGGCATCGGCGCCGCCTCCGCGGCGGAGGCGGCAACCGGCGCCGACGCCCTGGTGCTGATGGTGGTCAACGCGGCGCAGGCGGAGGCGGTGCTGTTCGACGCGGGCGCGGCCGAAGCCTTGCCCGAGGGCGGGTCCGTGGTCGTCATGGCGACCTGCCCGCCGCAGGCGGTCGCGGCCCTGGCGGAGCGGGTGGAGGCGATGGGCCGCCGCCTCATCGACGCGCCGGTGTCGGGCGGGGTCGCGGGCGCCGTC
>CAXTTB010000514.1:0-3178 GCA_964246905.1 uncultured Acetobacteraceae bacterium
ATGCTGGGCGACGCGCCCGGCCTGGTGATCCAGCTTGCCATGGCGGTGGCGGGTTCCGCCGCCGGGGCGGCGTGGCTGGGCATCGTGGGCCTGCTGCGCGCCCGGCGCGGCATCAACGAGACGGTCGCGAGCCTCGTCATGGCCTACATCGCCATCGCGCTGTTCAACCAGATCGTCGAGGGTCCGCTGCGCGACCCGGCCAGCCTCAACAAGCCCTCCACCTATGCCATCCCGAAATCCGCCGTGCTGCCGACGCTGCCGGGCCTGGACGTGCATCCCGGCATCCTGGTGGGGGCCGTGGCCTGCGTGCTGTGCTGGCTATTGATCGCGCGCACCACGACGGGGTTCGCCGCCCGCGTGACTGGCGGCAACCTGCGCGCGGCGCAGTTGCAGGGCTTGCCGGTGGCGTGGCTCATGGTGGGCGCCTGCGCGCTGGGCGGCGCGCTGGCCGGGCTGGCGGGGACCATCGAGGTCGCGGCGGTGCACGGCCGGGCCAATGCGTCCTTGATCGCGGGCTACGGCTATTCCGGCATCCTGATCGCCTTCCTGGCCCGGCACAACGCGCTCGCCATCATGCCGATGGCCGTGCTGCTGGGCGGCATCGGCGCGGCTGGCGGGCTGCTGCAGCGGCGCATGGGCCTGCCGGACGCGACGGTGCTGGTGCTGCAGGGCATGATCTTCCTGGCGATCCTGGCCAGCGAGACGCTGTACGGCCGCCTGCGCTGGTTCCAGCCCCGGGGCGTCGCATGAGCGCCGCCGAGACCGTGCTGGTCGCCATGCTGGCCGGCGCGCTGCGCGTGTCCACGCCGTTCCTGTTCGTGAGCCTGGGCGAGTGCCTGACGGAGCGCGCCGGGCGCATCAACCTGGGCAACGAGGGCGTGCTGGTGCTGGGCGCCATGGTGGCCTACGCCACGTCGTACCTGACCGGCAGCCCGTGGCTCGGCGTGCTGGCGGCGGCGGGCGCCGGGGCGGCGCTGGGCGGGCTGCACGGCGTGCTGTGCGCGCTCGCGCGGGTGAACGACGTGGCCATGGGGATCGCGGTCCTGCTGGCCGGCGACGGGATCGCCTTCTTCTTCGGCAAGCCCTTCGTGCAGCCGAGCGCGCCGGGGTTGCCCGGCATCCCCCTCGGCTGGTGGTCCGCCGTGCCGCAGGTGCAGAGCGCCCTGACGGTCAGCCCGCTGTTCCCGCTGGGCGTGGCGGTCGCGTTCGGCATGGCCTGGATGTTCCGGGCGACGCGGCTCGGCCTGCGGCTCCGCATCGTGGGCGACAGCGCGGACGCGGCGCGGGCGCTGGGCCTGCCGATCAACCGCACCCGGCTGCTGGCGACGGCGGCCGGCAGCGCGCTCGCGGGCATCGGCGGTGCGTTCCTGAGCCTCGTGTATCCCGGAAGCTGGAACGAGGGCCTGTCGTCGGGGCAGGGGCTGATGGCGGTGGCGCTGGTGGTGTTCGCGCGCTGGAACCCGGTCGGCTGCCTCGGCGCGTCCATCCTGTTCGGCGCAGCCGGCGCGCTGGGGCCGTCGCTGCAGACGGTGGGCGTGACCAGCTACTACTACCTGTTCTACGCGGCGCCCTTCGTGCTGACGCTCCTGGTGCTGGTCGCGACCGTGCGTCCGGGCCGGGCGGTGCGCGGGATGCCGGGCGAGTTGTCCATCGCACGCTGAGGAAGGAAACCACATGAACGGATTAGGCGGCCTCAACCGCTCGCCGGACGGCGTCGTGCTCGGCCTGGTGCAGCTCACGCTGCCCGTCATCGAGACCCGCGCCGACATCGCCCGGCAGACCGGGCGCATTGTCGCCATGGTCGCCAAGGCCCGGCGCAACATGGCGACGCTCGACCTTGTGGTGTTCCCGGAATACGCGCTGCACGGCCTGTCGATGGACGTGCGGGACGAGGTGACGTGCGACCTGGACGGGCCGGAGGTCGCGGCCATGCGGCAGGCCTGCGTGGACAACCAGGTCTGGGGCTGCTTCTCCATCATGGAGCGCAACCCCGGGGCCATGCCGTGGAACAGCGGCCTGGTCGTATCCGACACGGGCGAGATCAAGCTCTATTACCGCAAGATGCACCCTTGGGTGCCCGTCGAACCCTGGGAACCCGGCGACCTCGGCATCCCCGTCATCGAGGGGCCGCGCGGCGTCAAGCTCGCCCTCATCATCTGCCACGACGGCATGTTCCCGGAGATGGCGCGGGAAGCCGCCTACCGCGGGGCCGAGGTCATGCTCCGCACCGCCGGCTACACCGCGCCGATCCGCGACGCCTGGCGCTTCACCAACCAGAGCAACGCCTTCTGCAACCTCATGGTGACGGCGAGCGTGTGCATGTGCGGCAGCGACGGGACGTTCGATTCCATGGGGGAGGCCATGGTCTGCAACTTCGACGGCGCGGTCATCGCCCACGGCACCTCCGGCCGGGCCGACGAGATCATCACCGCCGAGGTCCGCCCGGACCTGGTGCGGGAGGCGCGGGTCCACTGGGGCGTGGAGAACAACCCCTACCAGTTCGGCCACCGCGGCTACTCGGCGGTGGCCGGGGGCGCGACGGACTGCCCCTACACCTACATGCAGGACCTCGCCGCCGGGCGCTACCGCCTGCCGTGGGAGGCGGAGGTCAAGGTGACGGACGGCACCGGCTGCGGCCTGCCGCCGCCCCGGCGGCTGTTGAAGGCTGCGGAGTGATCCCGGCTCACCCCTACGCCTGGCCGTTTGACGGCGACCTGTCCGGCACGGCGCTGCTGGTGATCGACATGCAGGCCGACTTCTGCGCGCCCGGCGGCTACGTGGACCGCATGGGCTACGACATCGGCCTCACCCGCGCGCCCATCGGCCCGATCAGCCGCGTGCTGGCGGCCATGCGGGCGCGGGGCGACACGGTGGTGCACACCCGTGAAGGGCACCGGCCCGACCTGTCGGACCTGCCGGCCAACAAGCGTTGGCGCTCGCGGCAAATGGGGGCGGGCATCGGCGATCCCGGCCCGTGCGGGCGCATCCTGGTGCGGGGCGAGCCGGGCTGGGAGATCATCCCGGAACTGGCGCCGCTGCCGGGCGAGGTGGTGATCGACAAGCCCGGCAAGGGCGCGTTCTACGCCACCGACCTGGAACTGGTGCTGCGCACCCGCGGCGTCCGCAACCTGGTGCTGACCGGGATCACCACGGACGTGTGCGTGCACACCACCATGCG
>CAXTTB010000515.1:0-3174 GCA_964246905.1 uncultured Acetobacteraceae bacterium
TGCGCTGCATGTTCACCATGATGAACGCAGCCCGCCTCGCCGTCGGGATGCAGGGGCTGGGCATCGCGGAGACCGCCTACCAGTCCGCCGCCGCCTACGCCCGCGACCGTCGCCAGGGCAAGTCCGTCGCCCGCAGCGACGCCAAGGAGACCAAGAGCACGGACGCGACGCCGGGCGGCCCCAACGCTGCCGACCCGATCATCGTCCATCCCGACGTGCGCCGGATGCTGCTGGAAAGCCGCTCGATGACCGAGGCCGGGCGCGCCTTGTCCTACTGGGTCGGCCTGGAACTCGACCGCGCCGAGCACCACCCGGACCCGGCGGTGCGCCAGGAATCCGACGACTTCGTTGCCCTGCTCACCCCCATCGTCAAGGCCGCGCTGTCCGACCTCGGGTCGGAGGCGGCGAACAACGCGATCCAGGTGCTGGGCGGCCACGGCTACGTGCACGAGTGGGGCGTCGAGCAACTGCTCCGCGACGCCCGCATCACGCAGATCTACGAGGGCACCAACGGCATCCAGGCGCTGGACCTGGTGGGCCGCAAGCTGGGCCAGGACGCCGGGCGCCTGCTGCGCCGCTTCTTCCATCCCGTGAGCGCCTGGCTGGAGGCCCATGCCGAGGACCCGGAGCTTGCCGCCTTCGCCGGCCCGACCGCCAAGGCGTTCGCCCGCCTGCAGCAGGCGACGCTGACCGTGGCGACGCGCGGCATGGCCCGTCCGGAGGAGGCGGCGGCGGCGGCCACCGACTACCTGCGCCTGTTCGCCCTGGTCGCCATGGCGTTCATGTGGTGCCGCATGGCGGAGGTCGCGGGCGGCAAGCTCCGCGCCGGCGCCAACGGGGAGGCCGCGTTCTACGAGGCGAAGCTGGACGTGGGCCGCTTCTTCATGGCCCGCGTGCTGCCTCGGCACTCCGCGCACTTCCAGGGCATCATGGCCGGCGGCGAGACGCTCACGAGGATGAAGGCGGAGGCGTTCTGACGCTGCGGGGACGCCGGGAGCTTCCCCAAACGCGGAGGTTCGCTGTAGGCTGACGCCGCCCATGACCGCGATCTTCCGCCCGAGCGCCAACCTGTGGATGAAGCTGGCGCTGCTCGGGGCGGCCGGCGTCGTCCTCGGCGGCGCCGGCTGGTGGTGGATGGCGCCGCGGACGGATTGGGCGCGCGGCGTGGGCTTCGTGGTCCAGCAGCCCGTGCCGTTCAGCCACCAGCACCACGTCGCGGGCCTCGGCATCGGCTGCCAGACCTGCCACAGCCATGTGGAGGTCGGCGCCAACGCCGGGCTGCCGCCGACGCACACCTGCATGACCTGCCATTCGCAGATCTGGACCAACGCCGAGCTGCTGGCCCCGGTGCGCGCGAGCCTCGCGGAGGACAGGCCGCTGCGCTGGCAGCGGGTCAACAACCTGCCGGACTACGCCTACTTCAACCATTCCATCCACGTCGCCAAGGGCGTCGGCTGCTCCTCCTGCCACGGCAACGTGGCCGAGATGCCGCTGATGGCGAAGGCCGAGACGATGACGATGGGCTGGTGCCTGGCGTGCCACCGCGACCCCGGCCCGCACCTGCGCCCGGCGTCCGAGATCTACAACACCGCCTGGCGCCGCGGACCCGACACGCCCTCGCCGGAGGCGCTGCTGGAGCAGTACCACGTCGGCGGGCGCAACCTGACGGAGTGCTCGATTTGCCACCGCTGACGCCCGCGCAGCGTTGGCGCCGGGTGCTGGAGGACCCGGAGGCGGCGGCCGAGGCCTTCCCGTCGCTCGCCGGTGCGATGGCGACGCCGCGGCGGCGGGGCCTGCTCAAGCTGATGGCGGCGAGCTTCGCGCTCGGCGGCCTGTCCGGCTGCGGCGACCCGGCGGAATCCGACAACGGCTGGGTGCCCGCCGTCGAGGCGCCGCCCGGCATCGTGCCCGGCCTGCCGAACCGCTACGCCACCGCAAGCCTCGCCGGCGGCGCCGGGCTGGGCCTGGTCGTCGAGCACCGCATGGGCCGGCCGGTGAAGGTGGAGGGCAACCCGCTGCACCCGGCCAGCCTGGGCGCGACCGACGCGCTGGCGCAGGCCTTGGTGCTCGACTTCTACGACCCGGACCGCGCGGCGGGCGTGCTGCGCGAAGGCCAGCCGGCGACGCTGGGCGACCTGCTGGACATCCTGGTGCCGGCGCGGGCCAGCCTGTTCGCGTCGCACGGCGCCGGGCTGCGGGTGCTGACCGGCGCCTGCGTGTCGCCGGCCCTGGGCGCGGCGCTGGACGCGCTGCTGGCCCGGCTGCCGGAGGCGCGCTGGCACCAATGGGAGGCGGACGGTCGCGACGCGGCGCGCGGCGGCGCGGTGCAGGCGTACGGGCAGCCGCTGCTCGCGGTGCCGCGGCTCGATGCGGCGGACGTGGTGCTGGGGCTGGAGAGCGACCTGGTGTCCGGTGCGCCGGGCTGGGTGCGCCACGCCCGCGACCTGGCCGGGCGGCGCAACCCGGTGCGCGGGCCGATGAGCCGGATCTACGCCGTGGAGAGCGTGCCGAGCCTGCTCGGCTCCATCGCCGACCAGCGCGTCGCCGCCGACCCGGCGGAGCTGCACCGCGGGCTGATGGCGTTGTCCGCCGGGGTGCTGTCGGGTGCCGTGCCGTCCGACGCGCCGCCCTGGGTCGGCCCGGCGCTCGCCGACCTGCGCGCCGCACAAGGCCGCGCCTTCGTGCACGCCGGCGCCGCCTTGCCCGCGGAGGCGCACGCCCTGGTCCACGCCATCAACGAGGCGCTGGGCGGGCGCGGCCGCACGTATGACCTGTTCCCGCCCTTCGAGCACCGCCCGGAGGACGGCGCGGCCAGCCTGCGTGCGCTGACCGACGACATGGCGGCCGGCCGGGTGACGGCGCTGCTGATCCTGGACAGCAACCCGGCCCACACGGTGCCGGGCTTCGGCGAGGCGCTGCGCCTGGTGCCGCTCAGCATCCACAGCGCCCCGGCGCCGGACGACACGGCGGTGGTGGCGGGCTGGCACATCCCGATGACGCACGCCTTCGAGGCGTGGGGCGACGTGCGGGCGCATGACGGCACCGCCACCGTGCAGCAGCCCCAGGCCCTGCCGCTGCACCGCGGGCGCAGCGCGCTGGACCTGCTGTCCCTGCTGCTGGACGGCACGCCGCGCGACAGCGGGGACGCGGTGCGGGACGCCTGGCGCGAACGGC
>CAXTTB010000516.1:0-608 GCA_964246905.1 uncultured Acetobacteraceae bacterium
GCGCTGCTCTGCGCCCTGACGCGGGCGGCGCCGGGCTTCGCGTCGGACGGCGCCCGCGCCTTCCCGGGGCCGCCGGTGTTCTACGCTTCGGCCGACTGCCACCTGGCCTGGCTGAAGATCGCGCACCAGGCGGGCATCGGCCGGTCCGCCCTGCGCCTCGTGGCCACGGACGGGACGGGGCGCATGAGCGTGGAGGCGCTGCTCGACGCCGTGGCGGCCGACCGGGCGCAAGGCAGCGTGCCGGTCATGGCCGTCGCCACGGCGGGGACGACGGCCGCCGGCATGGTCGATCCCCTGCATGGCTGCGCCGAGGCCGCCCGGCGGTCCGGCCTCTGGTTCCACGTTGACGCGGCGTGGGGCGGGGCGCTGGTCGCGTCCGACCGGCTACGCCCCCTGCTGGCCGGGATCGAGCGGGCCGACTCCCTCACCATCGACGCCCACAAGTGGTTCGCGACGACGATGGGCTGCGGCATGTTCATCGCCGCGGACGCGCCGCTGCTGTCCCGGGTGTTCCAGGTCTCCGCCAGCTTCATGCCCCCGGGCGCGGCGGGCCGGGGCCGTCAGAGGTGGAGCTGGTGCGCGAGGCCGTGGCGGGGGCGGACGGCCCG
>CAXTTB010000516.1:618-3172 GCA_964246905.1 uncultured Acetobacteraceae bacterium
CCCCCCCGCGCCCGCCGCGGGGGGGGGCCCCCCGCGACCCTTACGTCACCTCCGCGCAGTGGTCGCGGCGCTTCCTGGGCCTGCGCCTGTTCCTGTCGCTCGCCTCGGCGGGCTGGGCGGGCCACGCGGCGCATGTGGAGCGGTCCGTGGCACTGGCCGGGCTGCTGCGCGACAGGCTTGCGGCGCAGGGCTGGCGCATCGCGAACGACCCGGCGCTGGCGGTGCTGTGCGCCGAGCCGCCGCCCGGGTCAGGCACGGCCGCGGAGGTGGTCGGGCGGGTGCTCGCCTCCGGCCGCGCCTGGGTTTCGGCGGCCCGGTTCGAGGGGCGGGAGGTCGTCCGCGCCTGCGTGACCCACGGCGAGACCTCACCCCAGGACATCGCGGAGGCCGCGGACGCGATGCAGGCGGCCTGCGGAGCAGGCGGCGGTCGATGCGCCGGTCAGACGCCGAACATGGCCCGCTCCGAATAGGCGTGGTCGTCGGTGCGCGGCCGGTCCGGGCCGCGGAAGAACTTCGGGTGGTTGCCCGAGTAGAGGCCGGGCACGCCGGGCAGCGGGCCGTTGGCGTCCAGCGCGGCGAGCGGGAAGCCGCGCCGCGCCAGGTGGCGGCCGAGCGCGGCTGCGAAACGCGGCACCGTCGCCTCCGCGGTGCAGTAAACCAGCCTCGCGACGTTGACCACGCCGAGGCGGCGCCGCGGCAGGAACACGAACGGGTGACGCCGCCCGGCGGCCTCGCACACCAGGCTGATGCAGCCATAGGCCGCATGGTCCCGCAGGACCGCGATGTGACCCGCCGTCAGGTGCGCGTCGGGCGCCATCCCTTCCGTGAACGGCGAAACCCGCGCCGCTTCGGACCCCTGAACCAGCCACAGCGGCGTCAGCACCCGTCCGTCGCAGTAGCGCGCATAGCCCTGCGCCTCCAGGAGAGGCCAGGTGGGCGGCCCCGGGCTGTCGTTGGTGTAGGTGGCAGGGTGGCGCAAGGCCCGGGACACCAGCAGGGACGCATAGGCGCGGAACGCCGGCAGCACGAACCAGCTCGACATGCTGCACCGCACGCCGCTTCCCCGCATCTGCGAAGTCCCGGGCACCTGCGAGAAGATCTGCAGCACCACGCCGACCACCTCGCCGCCATGGTCGAGGACGTAGCCGTAGCGCGGGTAGCCCGGCGGCGTGGCGTGGCGCGACAGCCGGTCCATCGCGCGTTCCCAGAACATCCGGTCCCGCTCATAGTCGAACGCCGGGGTCAGCAGGGCGATCACGGCGCCGAGATCCTCCGTCACGATCTTTCGACAGCGCAACGCGGGCTGGGACATTCCCGAAATCCTGGACATGGGTGTATTCTACATCTACATTGCCTGTTGAAGTCCCGGGAGCGCCGGATAGTGAAAAGCAACAAGTCGTGACCATACGATCCGCTGTCCTGGACAGCATTGCCCAGGTCGCGGCCGAGCAGCAGAAGCAGCTTGCGCCGCTGACCGATGACCTGCCGCTGCTCGATTCCGGCCTGGATTCGCTATGCCTGGCCGTGGTCGTGGCGCGGCTCGAGGATGAGCTTGGCGTCGATCCCTTCGCCACCGCGGAGGAGATCGCGTTCCCCGTGACCATCGGCGACCTCGTCGCGCTGTACGAGAGTGCCGCAGCCTAGCCGGCGCACGCTTTGGGACCTTGCGGCCGCCAGCGGGCTGCCGCCAGGACGCATGTTGGCCGGGCTGGGACGTGAGGTGGCGCTGGCGGAGCTGGAACGCGGGGCCAGCCTCGACGCGGCGGCGCTGCAGGGCCGGTCGGTGCTGATCCAGACGGCGCAGCAGCTTCCGGCGGCCCTGGCGCTGCTTGAGCTGGATGGGGTCGCGCGCCGCCTGGTGCTGGCGCCGCCCGATGCCGCGCCGGCGCACCTGGACGCTGCCATCGCCCAGGCCGGGGTTGACGCGCTGGTCGCCGACGACGCGGCGCCGCGCCCCGGCCTGCGCCCCGGCCTGCACATCGTGACGCCCGACCTGCGCCTCGTCGCGCGTCCGGACCGCCGCGCCCTGCACGACACGGAGTGGGTGCTGTTCACCTCAGGCACCACCGGCGCGCCGAAGCTCGTGCCGCACACCCTGGCGGGCCTGGCCGGGCCGATCAGTCCCGTGTCCGCTGGAGCGTCGGGCGGTGCGGTGTGGAGCACGTTCTACGACATCCGGCGCTATGGCGGCCTGCAGATCCTGCTGCGCGCCCTGCTCGGCGGCGGGTCCATGGTGCTGTCGGACGCGGCGGAACCCGTGGCGGCGTTCCTGGCCCGGGCCGGGTCGGTGGGGGTGACGCACGTCTCCGGCACGCCGTCCCACTGGCGCCGGGCGCTGATCAGCGGGCAGGCCGCGCGCATCGCCCCCGCCTACGTGCGCCTGTCCGGGGAGGTCGCGGACCAGGCCGTGCTGGACCGGCTGCGCGCCGCCTATCCCGCGGCCCGCGTCGCCCACGCCTTCGCCTCGACGGAGGCCGGCGTCGCCTTCGACGTGACGGACGGGCTGGCCGGGTTCCCGGCGGCGTGGGTGGGCGCGCCCGGCCCGGTGGAGCTG
>CAXTTB010000517.1:0-3162 GCA_964246905.1 uncultured Acetobacteraceae bacterium
GCCACCACATGCTCAATGCGGAGGGGCAGCCGATGGACCTGCCGCCGGCGCAGGGCCGGCGCCGGTCCGAGCTGATCACCCCGGTCCCGAAGGCGAAGAAGAAGCCAGCCAAAGCGGCCCAAGCCAGCTTCGTCATGCCGGACGCCCACGGCCTGTCCACCGAGGACCAGGAATACAACCCGACCCCGATCATCAACGAGATCCGCGGCTACCTCGATAGCTGGCGCGCCATCCCGAACCCGGCCAATTGGGGCGTGACCCCTGCGACCAAGCGCCTGCTGACCCACTGGCGCCACCACGCCTTCCAAAGCGTCCGCCCGTTCTTCTGCCAGGTCGAAGCCGTCGAGACGGTCATCTGGCTGACCGAGGTGGCGCTGCGCGACCGCCGGCACGACAAGTTCCGCCTGCACCTCCAGGGCGCCAACGAGGCCAACCCGGAGCTGTTCCGCCTCGCGATGAAGATGGCCACCGGCAGCGGCAAGACCACGGTCATGGCGATGCTGATCGCCTGGCAGACCGTCAACGCCGTGCGCAGCCCGAACAGCCGCCGCTACAGCCGGGGGTTCCTGATCGTGACGCCCGGCATCACCATCAAGGACCGGCTTCGCGTGCTGCAGCCCAACGACCCGGCCAGCTACTACCGCGACCGGGAGCTGGTGCCCGGCGACATGCTGCCCGACATCAACCGGGCCAAGATCGTCATCCTCAACTACCACGCCTTCAAGCCGCGCGAGACGATGGAGGTCAGCAAGACGGGCCGCGCCCTGCTGCAGGGCCGCGACGCGCCGCCCGACACCACCGAGTCCGACGGCCAGATGCTGAAGCGCGCCGCCGGCGACCTGCTGGGCTTCAAGGGCGTCGTCGTGCTGAACGACGAGGCGCACCACTGCTACCGCGAGAAGGCGGTGAGCGACGAGGACCTGGGCGCCGAGGACAGGGACGAGGCCAAGGCCAACCGCGAGGCCGCCCGGCTGTGGATCGCCGGGCTGGAGGCGGTGAAGCGCACCCTGGGCATCACCGCGCTGTACGACCTGTCGGCCACGCCGTTCTTCCTGCGCGGATCGGGCTACCGCGAGGGCACGCTGTTCCCCTGGACGGTCAGCGACTTCTCGCTGATGGACGCCATCGAGTCGGGCATCGTCAAGCTGCCGCGCATCCCCGTCGCCGACAACCTGCCCGGCGTCGCCACGCCGGTCTTCCGCAACCTGTGGGACCATATCGGCAAGAAGATGCCGAAGATGGGGCGGGCCAAGGCCGGCCGCGGCAACCCGATGGCGCTGCCGAACGAGCTGTACACCGCGCTCTACGCCCTCTACGGCCACTATGAGGAGACCTTCAAGGCATGGGAGGCCGCCGGCATCGCCGTGCCGCCGGTGTTCATCGTGGTGTGCAGCAACACCGCCGTGTCCGAGCTGGTGTATGAGTGGATCTCCGGCTTCGAGCGCGACGGCGACAACGAGCAGAACCCCTTCCTCAACGGGCACCTCCGGCTGTTCCGCAACTACGACGACCACGGCGCCCGGCTGCCGCGCCCCCGCACCCTGCTGATCGACAGCGCCCAGGTCGAATCGGGCGAGGCGCTCGACCCGGCCTTCCGCGCCATGGCCGCGCCCGAGATCGAGCTGTTCCGCAAGGAGAAGATCGAGCGCGAGGGCGCCGCCGCCGGACACGAGCCGTTCACCGACGGCGACCTGCTGCGCGAAGTGATGAACACCGTGGGCAAGCAGGGGCGCCTCGGCGAGCAGGTGCGCTGCGTCGTGTCCGTGTCCATGCTGACGGAGGGCTGGGACACCAACAACGTCACCCACATCCTGGGCGTGCGCGCCTTCGGCACCCAGCTCCTGTGCGAGCAGGTGGTCGGCCGCGGCCTGCGCCGGCAGTCCTACGACCTGAACGACGACGGCCTGTTCGACGTCGAGTACGCCGACATCATGGGCATCCCGTTCGACTTCGCCGCCCAGCCCGTGGTGGCCAAGCCCAAGCCGCCGCCCGTCACCACCCGGGTGGAGGCGGTCAAGGAGCGCGCGGCGCTGGAGATCACGTTCCCGCGCGTCGAGGGCTACCGCGTGGCGCTGGCCGACGAGCATGTGGACGCCGCCTTCACCGCCGACTCCCGCCTGGTGCTGACGCCGGAGCTGGTGGGACCTGCCCGCGTGCGGATGGAGGGCATCGTGGGGGAGGGGGTGACGCTGAACGTGGACGTGCTGGAAGCGACCCGGCTCAGCACCGTGGGCTTCGAGCTGGCCAAGCACCTGCTGTACGGCCGCTACGCCGACCCGGACGGCGCACCCAAGATGCACCTGTTCGGCGACCTGAAGCGCGTGGTGAACCGCTGGATCGCCGAAGGCTACCTGCAATGCCTAGGCGGAACGCAGCCCGCCATGGTGTTGTATGAGGCGATAAAGGACCGCGCCTGCGAGCTGATCTTCCTGGCCTGCCAGCCCTCCGACCCCGGCCCGAGTGAAGTTCGCGCCGTGCTCGACCCCTACACGCCGTCCGGCAGCAGCCGCTTCGTCGGCTTCTCCACCTCCAAGCCGCTGTTCACCACCCGCGCCGACCGCTGCCACGTCAACCACGTCGTGCTCGACAGCGACTGGGAGGCGGAGTTCGCCCAGGTGGCGGAGGAGCACCCGCGCGTGGCTTCCTACGTGAAGAACCAGGGGATGCAGTTCGAGGTGCCGTACCGCGACGGCAGCGACAACCGGCGCTACTGGCCCGACTACATCGTCCGCATCGACGACGGCCGCCCCGACCTGCTCAACCTCGTGGTCGAGATCAAGGGGTTCCGCGGCAACGACGCGCAGCTCAAGGCGGAGACGATGCGCAAGCTGTGGGTGCCCGGCGTCAACAACCTGGGCAGCTACGGCCGCTGGGCGTTTGCCGAGTTCCGCGACGTCTATGCCATGGAGGCCGCCTTCGCCGACCTCGTCGCGACGCTGGCTGCCGCGTAGCAGGGCCGTTGCTTGCAGCAAACCCCCCCATCCCCCGTCATGGCGAGCAGCGCAGCGACGCGGCAATCCAGGGGGCAAGCGCGGCCCTGGCGGCCCCTGGGTTGCCGCGCCGCAAGGGCGGCTCGCAATGACGAAGGATCGGGGCAAAAGGCCGTCGGCATGACCGTGACCGACCATCGACCGCCGCAGCGGTGTAACCGGAGACCATGAT
>CAXTTB010000518.1:0-3162 GCA_964246905.1 uncultured Acetobacteraceae bacterium
GTGCTGGCCCGGCTTCGACGGCCCCAGCGTGTTCGCGGCGCTGCTGGACGGCGAACGGGGCGGCGCGTGGAGCATCGCGCCCACGCTCGACGGCCCGCGGCGGCACCAGATGTACTTGCCCGACACCAACGTGCTGCTGACCCGCTTCGCGGCGCCGGGCGGCGTGGGCGAGATCACGGACTTCATGCCCTTCCCCGAGCCGGACCGCACGCCGCGCCTGGTGCGCCGGGTGCGCGTCGCGCGGGGCGAGGTGCGCTTCGCCCTGCGCTGCGCCCCGCGCCTGGACTACGCGCGGGCCAGGACGCGCGCCGAGGCGGACGAGGACGGCGTCGTGTTCCACGGCGACGACGGCCCGGCGCTGCGCCTATGGGGATCGCTGCCCTTGACCGTCGAGGCTGGTCTCGACGGCGGCACGGCGGTGGCTGATTTCACGCTGCGCGCCGGGGAGTGCGCCGATTTCATGCTGCTCGACGCCGCGGAGACGCCGGACTGGCCCGACCCGGAGGCGCTGTTCCGGGCCTGCGTCGCGCATTGGCACGGCTGGGCCGGGCAGTCCGGCTACAAGGGGCGCTGGCGGGAGGCGGTGACGCGCTCGGCGCTGGTGCTCAAGCTGCTGACCTCGCGCCGGCACGGCTCCGTCGTGGCGGCCGTGACCTTCGGCCTGCCGGAGGCGCCGGGCAGCGGGCGGAACTGGGACTACCGGGCGACCTGGATCAGGGATGCGTCCTTCACGGTCTATGCCTTCATGCGGCTGGGCTACGCCGGCGAGGCCAACGCCTTCATGCGCTGGGTCGGCACGCGCGCCAAGGGCTGCGGCTCGGACGGGTCCATGCAGATCATGTACGGCGTGGACGGGCGCGAGCGCCTGGACGAGACCGAGCTGCCGCACCTGCGGGGCTATGGGGGCGCAGCACCCGTGCGGACCGGCAACGCCGCCTACGGCCAGATCCAGCTCGACATCTACGGCGAGCTGCTGGACGCCGTGTACCTCGCCAACAAGTACGGCCAGGCGATCAGCAACGAGGGCTGGCACTATGTGGTCCGCACCGTGGACTACGTGTGCGGGCACTGGGGCGACCCGGACCAGGGCATCTGGGAGATGCGCGGCCCGGCCCGGCACTGGCTGCACAGCCGGGTGATGTGCTGGGTGGCGATGGACCGGGCGATGCGCCTGGCGCAGAAGCGCTCGCTGCCCGCCCCGCTGTCCCGCTGGCACGCGATCCGGGACGCGATCCACGCGAGCATCTGGGAGGAGTTCTGGGACGCGGAGCGCGGGCATTTCGTCGCCGTGCGCGGCGGGACGCACCTGGACGGCGCCATGCTGCTGCTGCCGCTGGTGCGTTTCGTGTCGGCCACCGACCCGCGCTGGCTCGCGACGCTCGACGCCATCGGGCGGGAGCTGGCGGAGGACGCGCTGGTGTTCCGCTACCGGGTGGACGACGGGCTGGCCGGGCAGGAGGGCGCGTTCACCGCCTGCTCCTTCTGGTATGCCGAGTGCCTGGCCCGCGCCGGACGGCTCGCGGAGGCGCGGCTGGTGTTCGAGCGGATGCTCGGCCATGCCAACCACCTCGGCCTGTTCTCCGAGCAGGTCGGCCCGTCCGGCGAGCAGCTTGGCAACACGCCGCAGGCGCTGACCCACCTGGCCCTCATCTCGGCCGCCTTCTACCTCGACCGCGAGCTGTCCGGCGTCGGCGGGGGGACGTGGCGTCCGTGAGCGGGGCGTCCGTGAGCGGGGCGGCCGTGAGCGGGCCGGACGCTGCCCTCAAGCGCACTCCACCGGCAACGTGAAGACATACCCGACGCCCCGCTCGGTCCGGATCACGTTGGGCGTGCCCGGATCGGGTTCGAGCTTGCGCCGCAGCCGCAGCACCTGCACGTCGATGCTGCGGTCGAAGATGTCGTCGTGCACGTGGGTCGCCTGCAGCAGGTGCTCCCGGCTGAGCGGGCGTTGCGGCGCGTCGAGGAACGCCAGCAGCAGCGCGTACTCGCCTTTGGTCAGGGCGATCCGGGCGCCCTCCGCAGTGGCGAACTGCCGCGTCCGCCGGTCGAGGGTCCAGCGGCCGAAGCGCAGCCGGGTGGGTGCGTTGTACGCCGCCTGCCTCATGGGATTGGCCGCCCCTGCCTGAGACACGGAGTGCATGGTCGCAGCGTCATGATCGCCCTCGGGTCTTTGTTGCACCGAGTGGGTACACAGGGCGGAATGCCGGGGTCTGTGGGAAAAACCACATCCCGCGGCGCCCGGCCGGGGTGGTTCCGGCGCCGCTATTCCGCCGCGGGGTGCTTTTCCGGCTGCTTCTCCGCCTTCCTGGCCCGCGTCCTGAAACGGTCCCTGATGGCCTGCCAGCGCGGCGCCTTCGCGTCCATCACGGGGGCATACAGCGCCGGCAGCACCAGGAGCGTCAGCAGGGTCGCCGTCACCAGCCCGCCGATGACCACGGTGGCGAGCGGACGCTGCACCTCGGCGCCCGCGCTGGTGGACACCGCCATCGGCAGGAACCCGATGGACGCCACCAGCGCCGTCGTCAGCACCGGGCGCAGCCGCTTCTCCGCCGCGTCGCCAGCCGCCTCCCGGGCGTTGCGCCCCGCCTCCCGCTCCTCCTGGATGTAGCTGGCCAGCACCACCCCATCCAGGATCGCGATGCCGAACGTGCTGATGAAGCCGATCCCCGCCGTCACGCTGAACGGCATCCCGCGCAGCAGCAGCGCCGCGATGCCGCCCGTCGCCGCCATCGGCACGTTCAGGAAGATCAGCGCCGACAGGCGCATGCTGCCGAAGTTGAGGTAGAGCAGCAGGAAGATCAGCAGCAGCACGCCGGGCACGACCAACGCGAGCCGGGCGCTGGCGCTCTGCAGGTTCTGGAACGTGCCGCTCCAGTCCAGGGTGTAGCCGGTGGGCATCTTCACCTTGTCCGCCACCGCCTTCTGCACCTCGGCGACGAAGCTCTGCACGTCGCGCCCGCGCACGTTGATATCGACCGCGACCCGGCGCTGCAGCTTGTCGCGCATGACCAGGGACGGGCCGTCCGACACGCTCACGTCCGCCACCGCCGACAGCGGCACGGCGCCCCCGTTGGCGAGGCCCACCGGCAGGTCGCGCACCGCTTGCAGGTCCGACCGCGCATTGGGCGCGAGCCGCACGAGGATGGGCGTCTCCGTGTCGTC
>CAXTTB010000519.1:0-3160 GCA_964246905.1 uncultured Acetobacteraceae bacterium
ACGAGGCCGCGGGGCATGGCGCTGGCGCTGCGGACGGTGCCGCCGGGCCTGGCGACGTGGCCTGGCCCGGCGGCGGAGCGTCCCAGGTGCGCGGGACGGCCCACGCCCGCAACGCGCGCATTCCGGGTGCGATGCACGGCGGCTTGTGCCGCATGGGGGATGGGCGCCCGGCTGCCGCGTCCTGACTTGATGACATGGGCTGGGGCGGCCTGGATGGCGCCGCCATGCCGGGCGGGGTGATGGGGCGCCGCGGCCACGGCGGGCGGGATGCCGGCCGTGCCGATGGCCATGCACACGCCCAGCATCAGCGAGAAGCGGCCGGGCGGTGTGCGTCGCTCGACGGATGAATGCGGCAGCGTGTGACCGGAGCCATCGCGGCGTGGGCCGCCCGATGCGGTCCGGCAAGGCATGTCCACGCTGAAATGACGCATTGCTTTCTTTCTTTTCAACTAACAGGCGTGTTCTGCAGCACTATCGATCCAATGGGTTTCATGAGCGGGCGACCAAGCGGCAAACCAAGCAGCGTCAAGCCGAACAAACCGTTTGCACAACATCCTGTCGATTCGGATGGATGGAACTCTGGACAACATGCGCGAAGAACATGGTGCGGATACCCTCCAGGACGCCACTCCGCGTTCTTTGGTTGCACTGACAATCTTGTGAGCCAGCCCGCATCGATTGATAAAGCTTGCAAAAAAGCTTGACACTCCTGCCAGAAGAGCCGGAACACTGGCTTGGCTTTACTCGCAATGCGCGAATATATTAGATATAACTATCGCATTTGGTTTAATTTCTTTGCCTGTTATAATTGAAAGTTGCAGCGTGCGGCGCAACGGTGCTTGGGCCTGCCCCTTCGACCGGCGCGGCGCCGGGGCGCTCGTGACGTCCCACGGGCCGCGGTGGTAAGGGTGCCCGCGATGACGGAACAAGGCGCAGCCATGCACAGCGTTGCCTGCAACGGCGGGTCCGCCCGGCCCAAGCGTCCATGACCGGGCTGCGCCTGCCGCGGCGGCCTTCCAGCTATGCCAAGCCGGTCGCCCTCGTGCTGCAGGGCGGCGGCGCGCTCGGCAGCTACCAGGGCGGGGTATACGAGGCGCTGGCCGGGTCGGACTACCTGCCGGACTGGGTGGCCGGCATCTCCATCGGCGCGATCAACGCCGCCCTGATCGCCGGCAACGCGCCGGAGCGCCGGGTGGAGCGGCTGCGGCAGTTCTGGGAGGGCGTCACCCCGCCCTTTTGGCCCGGCTTGCCGTCGCTTGACCTGGGCGACGCCGGGCGGCAGGCCGGGGCGCTGCGGGCCTTGCTGTTCGGCACGCCGGGCTTCTTCCATCCGCGGGATGCCGCCGCCTGGCTCCGCGTGCCGCCGCCGGGCAGCGTGTACGACACCGGCCCGCTGCGCTCCACCTTGGAGCGGCTGGTCGATTTCGACCGGATCAACGCACGCGCGGTGCGGTTCAGCGTCGGCGCGGTGAACGTCCGCACCGGCAACTTCGCCTACTTCGACAACGCCCAGATCCCGATCCGCGCCGAGCACGTCATGGCGAGCGGCGCGCTGCCGATCAGCTTCCCCCCGGTCGAGATCGACGGCGAGTCCTACTGGGACGGCGGCCTGGTCTCCAACACGCCGCTGCAGTACGTGCTGGACAGCACTCCGCGCGTGAGCCGGCTCAGCTTCCAGGTGGACCTGTTCCCCGCCCGCGGCCCGCTGCCGGCCACGATCCAGGAGGCGCAGGAGCGGGAAAAGGACATCCGCTTCTCCAGCCGCACCCGTGCCGCCACCGACGGCTTCGCGACCCGGCACGACATCTGCCACCTGATCGACCAGCTCTGGGACAAGCTGCCGACCGAGCTGCGCGCCCTGGAGGAGGCGCAGGCGCTGCACGGCTACGGCTGCCGGACCAGCATGGACATCGTCGAGCTGATCTACCGCACGGACGTGGCGCAGGGGCAGTCGAAGGACTACGAGTTCAGCCGGGCGACGATGGAGGCGCGCTGGGCGCAGGGCCGGGCGGACGCGCTGGCGACGCTGCGC
Organism: uncultured Acetobacteraceae bacterium; assembly: GCA_964246905.1. Taxonomy (GTDB): domain Bacteria; phylum Pseudomonadota; class Alphaproteobacteria; order Acetobacterales; family Acetobacteraceae; genus CAHJXG01. The sequence goes on from CAXTTB010000519.1 coordinate 2,033, forward strand.
GCCGCCCCGTGGCTGGCGCCGGCAGCGTCCGAGGTGGGCGTCCGCACCTTCGACGTGTTGCGTCCGGGCGACCTGCCGGCTGTCTCTCAGCCCTGAACGGTGGTGCGGGCGGTCGGAATCGAACCGACACTCCTTGCGGAACCGGATTTTGAGTCCGGCGCGTCTACCAGTTCCACCACGCCCGCAGCGCCTTCATCCATGCCAGAGCCGGGCGGGTGCGGCAAGCCAAATGCCGCGAATTGCCGTTTGCATCGCGCACGCAGCGGCGTTATAGGGGCGTCCCGCGCAATCCCGGATAGCTCAGCTGGTAGAGCAAGCGACTGTTAATCGCTCGGTCGTTGGTTCGAGTCCAACTCCGGGAGCCAGCGCGGGGTCCGGCACAGCCCGGTCATTCAGGCAAAGCCTTGCCGTTCCAGGTAGGCCCGCCAGCCGCCGAGCGCGGTGATGTCGGGCGCTCCATTAACCCCTTCGGCCTCCGCCAGGAACCCAAGGCAGGCGCCGTCATCCAGCAGGACGGTGCCGAAGCCGAGCGGCGCGGGCACGCTGGCCAGCAAGGCGCCGACCTCGCAGTTCGGCAGCACCCAGACCTCACCTGCCACACGCCCCCCGCCGCCGCGGACCAGGCCCGGGCGGTTCCCCAAGGCGTGCAAACGGTACAGCGGCTGCGTCGCGGCGGCGCGCAGGAACCGGCCGCCCAGTTCGACAATTTGATGGTTGAGCGGCAGGCCCGCCATGTGCCCGCCCACGCAGAACAGCGCAGTCTCCTCGGACCCTACCGGCTCCGGGGCGGAGATTGGGGGCAAGGGCCGGCGGGTCGCGCCCACCACAGCCGCCGCGGCGCGGTGCAGCCGGTCGGCGATGGCGGCGAGCCGGCCCTCCGCCCCCGCCGGGCCGATCACCGTGCCGGCGGCCCCCAGCAGGCCGTACAGCGTCAGCACCAGGCTTGCCGTCCCGCTCGGCAGGCCGCCCGGCGCCAGCAGCAGGCTCGGCGCGAAGCTCGCGAAGGTGATCGCGAGGCAGAGCGAGAACACGCCGCCCAGGACCGCCAGCAGCATGTTGGGGGTCGCCAGCAGCCGCAGCACGGCGGCCACGGTGATGGCGTCGGGCCGGGGCGGCGCCGGTGTTGCG
>CAXTTB010000520.1:0-3152 GCA_964246905.1 uncultured Acetobacteraceae bacterium
GATGCGCGAGTCGACGCCGCGGAGCGATCCCAACCCGTCATCGTCGGCGGAGTTCGCAGGCGCTGTTCTGATGCGACGGCCCGGGCGGTTCCGCTTCGTCGCGCCCTCCACGATAGCACGCTGCGCCATCGCCGCGCGCACGAGGACGCGCGTGTCGACCTCGCGGCGCCCCTTGGCGCGGAGCGCGCGCGACGCCGCCCTGGCCTCCGACAAGGTGATCGAGGGCAGCGTGAGGTCGCTGTAGCGCGCTTCGACGAACGTGCCCGAGGGCCGGCGGACGAAGACGCGGGACAGGTCGCGGGGGTCGTATTTCACGACGAGCTTCTCCTCCTGGCGCCCCACGTCCGCGGCGAGCGCGGGCGACCAGTAACGCAGCCCGTGCAGGTGAATGCCGTCGGGGCGCAGGGTCCGTTCCTGCTCGGGCAGGAACGACACCCAGAAGCGCAGGCGGTCGGCCGGCATGCGCAGCGGGGTTGCGCCCTCGTGCTCGCGCCAGACCGCGACCGGAGGACGGCGCAGGGCGGAGTGCACGAGCTGGTGGTAGCGGCCGGCGATCTCCCAGGCGACGAAGCGTTCCAGTTTGCGCAGGGTCAATCGCGCCTCGCGGCCCGAATCATAGCCAGCACGCTCCTCCGAGCTGCTGAACGTCGTGCCTGGCAACAGACGTACCGCGCCCATCTGCGTGCCGATCAGGCGCTCGATGTGCCCGCCGTAGTGCGGGGTGCCCGGCTTGCGCCAGATCGTCTTGATGCCCGCGTCGCGGCAGGCACGCACAAACGCGCGGCTGCGGAAGTCGGCGCCGTTGTCGGCGTGCAGCGCCTCGGGAAGGCCCGCGATCGGCCAGGCCGCGTCGATGTCGCGCTCTCGGAGCCAGGCCGTCTTGTCGTAGACGGCGTGGAGCAGGCAGAGGCTGATGGACAAGCGCGAGGGCGCGTCCATGGAAAGGTAGAAGCCCGTCACCATGCGGGTGAACACGTCCATGGCGAGCGTGAGCCAGGGCCGTCCGCGCGGCTCCCCGGTCTCCTCGTCCACGACGATCACGTCCACCTTGGTGTGGTCGATCTGCACGACCTCAAGCGGCCTCGTGGCCCTGTAGCTGCCCGGCGTGGCCTCGGTCGCCTTTAGCACGGCCACATCGCCGCGCCGTCTGGCCCTGGTCCGCAGGTCGACCTCAAGCACGCGCTGCTTGATCGTGCGCCAGTTTGGCGGCGACAGGTTTCGCCCAAGACAGCGGGTTTCCACCTCGTGCACCAGCCGGGCAAACGGCGGCCTGGTCGGCTTGAGGTAGACGTCCTTCAGCGCCTGGCGGATCACGGCCTCGCGCTCGGCATCGAGCAGGCGCAAGCCCTGGGGCCGCCCTGCGGTGCGCGGCATCAGGGCGGTCACGGTGCCATCCGCCCGGAACAGCCGGATCAGGCGGTAGAGGCTGGCCCGGCTCATGCCGAGCTGCCCGGCCACCTCGTCAACCGTGGTGGCGGTCAGGCCTTGCGGATGGCGGTGCAGGAGGTCCCGGATCGCATCCTCGCGGCGGCACGCCTCCTCCCAGGCTGGCTCGGCATCCTGGGCGCCAGCTTCGCCAATCTCCTGGTCGGCAATCATTCTGCCTGCAACCCGTCTTTGGCCAACGTTGATGGGTCAGGTTCTCACATTAAGTGCAGCGTTCCAAGCCCATTCTTAAGATTAAGTGCAGTGCCTCCAACAGGTCCGGAAGCGTAACTGCCTGAGAATGCTTGTTCTACATTCTTACGATTAAGTGCAGCGTGACACCGGGGACGGTCGAGTTCGTGGTGCCGCCTGCCCTGCTCTACGTGGGCGCGGTGTTCTGCGGCCGGGTCCGGCTGCCGATGCGCGTTCCCATGAAGGCCCAGCTTCGCGACCCGAACGACCTGGACGAACGGAACAGGCCCCGGATCGGCCAGGGGGCGGACTACCTGGGGCAACAGCTCGGGACCAAGCTGCAAGCCTGGCACGGGCTGGAAGACATCCCGCAGCACGTCGCGGTGCCTGGCACCACGGGCAGCGGCAAGACTGAGGCGCTGAAGTCCCTGGCGCTGGTCAACGCGCTCGCGCAAGGCTCGGGCGTGCTCTACGTGGACGGCAAGGGCCAGACCAAGCTCTATGCCGAGTTCATGGCGCTCTGCCGCAAGTATGGGCGCGAGGACGACGTGTTCGTGCTCAACTTCTTGACCGCGAACGGCTCGGACAGCTTCACCCTGGCCCCGTTCGCCAAGGCCCGCGCCAACATGATCCGGGAAATCCTGGTCGGCCAGCTCAACGAACCCGGCGGCGACGGCAACTCGGCGATGTTCCATGGCCGCGTGGTGGCGTTCCTCGGCATCATCGCCCCCATCCTGGAATGGCTGCGGGTCGAGCGCGGCGTGCCCACCACGCTGGAGCGCGTGCGCGACCTGACCGAGCTGGCCAACGTGGTCCGTATCGCCCAGACCCGGCATGTCAAGTTCACAGACTCCAAAACCGGCGCGGTGCAGACGCTTGATCTCCATGACCTGCCCAATGAACTTGTCCAGGGCCTGCGCGACTACCTCGGGCAAACCGGCGGCTTCGACCTGGACGTGTCGATCAAGGACCAGAAAAGCACCCAGCCGGCCGAGCAGCACTCGTTCGTCGCGATGCAGCTCACCGAGGTGTTCTCGCAATGGCTGATGACGCTCGGGCACATCTTCCGCACCGAAAGCGGCGACATCGACATGCGCGACGTGGTGCTCAACCGCCGGGTGCTGGTGGTCATCCTGCCGGTGCTGGAAGGGTCCGAGAAGACGACGGCCGCGCTCGGCAAGATCATCGTCGCGATGGTCAGGAGTGTGATGGCCCTGAGCCTCGGCGGGCGCGTCGAAGGGCAGTATGACGACATCATCGCCAATCAGCCGACCGAAGCTCTGGCATCCTTCCGTGTGGTGTTTGACGAACTGGTCTATTACGCCACGCCCGGCATGGACTCCATGCTGGCCATGGCCCGCAGTCTGCGCATGCAATTCCTGCTCGGCTTCCAAGAGGCGCCGGGCCTCAAGGCCCGTCTTGGCGAACGGCTGTTCTCCCTGCTGGGCAACGCCAACCTGCAATACATCATGCGGCTGCAAGAAGGCGGGGAAACGCGCAGCTATGTCGAGAAGACAGCCGGCACGATGCAGGTC
>CAXTTB010000521.1:0-3143 GCA_964246905.1 uncultured Acetobacteraceae bacterium
GCCGGGAACAAGGCCTTCAGTCGGAACGTGCCGCCAAGGCCCGGCGCGTCGTAGGTCTCACCCGAAAGCGACTTCATGACAGGCGAGACCGTCGTGATCGACGGCGGCTCGGTCATGCCTGGACAGCTTGCAAGGCCCTTGGAGACGCCGCCGGGCGTTCTGGGACCATCCGGAGGCCAAGCCCCGACCGGGCCTTGTGCATCGATTGCGGTCCGTCGGTCTCGGCTCTGGGATGGATGGGCGTCCGACGCCCGATGCGATGACGGGTCTCCATCAGCTCCGCCGCCTCAGGAGCCGCTTGCAGTGACAGCGGCGAGAACGCCCGACGCATGGGGCGCCTGGCATCAGCCGGCAAGCGACCGCGCTGCGCCGCGAGGGCCCATGCCCGGCATCGTGCGCTGCGGCTCCGCCTCCGGCACGGTCGCGCAGGGCGGAGCGACGGAGCAGCGGCACGCAAGCCATGAGGCGCCCGTGCTCGGCGGCGTCCGCTGCGATGCCGAGCATCGCTCCTGGGGCAAATTGGTAAGGCTGCTTGACGGAAGCTGTCAAACCGACGAGGCTGCTTGACACCGCGCGGGATGCGAGAAGCGGCTGGGAGGGAACGATGAACGAGATCACGCAGGCCCGTTCGGCTCGGTGCCCGACATCCAGGCCATGGGCGATGGCAAGCAGGCGTTGGCCGCGGCGCAAGACGCGCGATGCGGGCCGTGCATGCCGGTCCTGACGACCGGCGGGCGCCTGGCCATGCCGACGCGCGGCGCACGCCGCCTCCCCTCCTGAGCCTGAACCCGGCAGAGGACCTGAGCAGTGACCGACCGCATCATCGACCTTTACACGCACTTCATGCCGCCGGGCTACCTGGAGAAATACCAGGCGCTGTCCCCAGACCGGGGCATGGCAAAGCGGATCGGCGGCATCCCGATGCTCCACGACCTCGAAGCCCGCTTGCGGCTCGTCGGCGGGTGGCCGGGATACCAGCAGGTGCTGGCGCCTTGCCCGCCCGGCCCGGAGAGGCTGGGCCAGCCGGGCGACCGCGCGCCCTTGGCGCGTTTCATGAACGAGGGGCTGGCCGCGATCTGCGGCAGGCACGGCGACCAGTTCCCCGCCTTCGTCGCCGCCGTCCCGCTCGACGACGTGGACGCCGCCCTGGCCGAGCTGGAGTATGCAGCCGACCACCTGGGCGCCCGCGGCGTGCAGGTGTTCACCAACGTGCTGGGCAGGCCGCTCGACGGGCCGGAGTTCGAGCCGCTGTTCGCAGCGCTCGCGGCGCGCGGGCTGCCCGCCTTCCTGCACCCTGCCCGGTCGTCGCAGTTCGCCGACTACCCCTCCGAGGACGGGTCGCGGTTCGAGATCTGGCAGGTGCTGGGCTGGCCCTACGAGACCGCGGCCTGCATCGCGCGGCTGGTGTTCTCCGGCGTGATGGACCGGCATCCCGGGCTGAGCATCGTCACCCATCACCTCGGCGGCATCATCCCCTATTTGGAGGGGCGGATCGGGCCGCTGTGGGACCAGCTCGGCTCCCGGACCGAGGGGCAGGACCTGGGCGGCGTCCTGCAGTCGCTCAAGCACCGTCCGCTCGACTACTTCCGCCGCATCTACGCCGACACGGCGGTCGGCGGCAGCGCGGGCACGATGCGGTGCGGCATCGACTTCTTCGGGCCGGACCGCGTCATGTTCGCGTCCGACTGCCCGTTCGACCCCGAAGGCGGGCCGGGCTTCATCCGCGAGGGCATGAGGGCGCTCGGAGAGCTGGGTCTGACGCCGGAGATCCGGTCGAAGATCCAGTCCGGCAACGCACGCGGGCTGCTCCGCATTCCCTGAAGCGGGGCCGGGCAAGAAGGAAGTCGGGCAAGAAGAAAGCCGGGCGCGAAGCCTGGGAAGAGGAGGCGCGCATGGAGGAGCTTGCTGCCGTAAGCCTGGACGACGTCGTTGACGGCCAGAAGGCTGGAGTCCCGGCCCTCCTGTTCCTGGCCATCGCGATGCTTGCTCTGGTGAGCGACGGCTTCGACCTGTCCGCCATCGGATACGTGGGGCCGGAGCTCATCAAGGAGTGGCATGTCGCCCCGGTGGACCTCGTTCCCGTGTTCTCCGCCGGGATTTTCGGCTTGCTGGCCGGGGCGCCGCTGCTTGGGTTCGTCGGCGACCGCTATGGGCGCAGGACGGCCATCCTCGTCGGGCTGTGCACGTTCGGAGGCGTCACGCTGCTGTCGGCGGCGGCGACGTCGCTGCCCCAGCTCGTCGTGCTCCGGTTCCTGACAGGGGCCGGGCTTGGCGGCGTCATACCGAACATGACCGCGCTGGTGGCGGAGATGGCGCCGCGGCGGCTGCGCGGCCGGTTCATCGTGATCGTGAACTTCGGCATCCCCATCGGGATATCCTGTCCCGGCCTGGTTTCGGCCGGGCTTGTTCCGGCGTTCGGATGGCAGGTCCTGCTCGTCGTGGGCGGCATCCTTCCCATCGCCATCGCCGCCGCCGGCTACTTCGCGCTTCCTGAGTCGGTCAGGTACCTGGCGCAGCGCGGCGGCCGCGCCGGGGAGGTCAGGCGGCTCGCCCGGGTGCTCCGCCCCGACCTCGCGATCGGGGACGCCACCCAGTTCATCGCCCCGGCTGCCGGGCCGGCGCCGGGATCGCTGACGGGCCTGTTCGCCGGCGGGCTTGCGCCCATCACGCCGCTGCTCTGGTTCGCGCTCGCGGCCAACCAGATGTCGAACTTCTTCTCCCTGACCTGGCTGCCGACCCTGCTGCAGTCCGCCGGGTCGAGCACGTCGCAGGCCGGGATCAGCGCGTCCCTGTTCTCCATCGGCGGGCTGGCCGGCGGGGTCTGCCTGGCCCTCTGCATCGACCGGCTGGGCGTCGTCCCGCTCGTCGTCCTGTTCCTTGCGGGAGCGCCGCTCATCGCCGCAATCGGCATTCCGGACTTGTCCGCCGTGGAGCATGGGGCGGCCATCGCCGGCGCCGGCTTCTGCGTGACGGGCATCAACTTCGGCATGAACGCGACGCTGGGCATGATCTACCCGACCCCGGTCCGCTCGGTGGGCGCGGGCTGGGCGCATGCCGCGGGACGGGTGGGGGCGCTTGCCGCGCCGCTCGCGGGCGGCACGCTGCTCGCGATGCACGTCCCGGTGCAGGAACTGCTGCTGGCC
>CAXTTB010000522.1:0-3138 GCA_964246905.1 uncultured Acetobacteraceae bacterium
GGCCTCCGGGGCGCTGGTGCTGGTGGGCGCGGTCGCGGCCGGGCAGCGGCGGCGCATGGCGGAGGCGGTGGTGCTCAAGACGCTCGGCGCCACGCGGCGGCAGATCCGGGCGGCGTGGCTGGTGGAGTTCGGGCTGATCGGGGCGGCGGCCGGGCTGATCGCGGCGCTGGTGGGCACGCTGGCGAGCTGGGGCGTCGTGCGCTTCGTGATGCGGGCGGATTGGGTGTTCCTGCCGGGCATCCTGGCCATGACGATCGGGGGCTGCGTCGTGCTGATGCTGGGCTTCGGCTATGCCGGGACGGCCTCGGCGCTGCGGGCGCGGGCCGCGCCGTTTTTGAGAAACGAGTAGCGTGCGGCTCCGAGTCCGCTTCTCGCGATTTCGCTTGATCCGGAATTGGATTCAACCAACATACGCGGCACGGGCAGTCACGCCCACATGAGGTAAAGGATTATGGCTTTCATCCCCGACTCTCGAAGCTACGCGCCCAGCGCGGCCGCAGACACCGCGGTACTCGACGCCGGGCTGCGCGCATACATGCTGCGCGTTTACAACTGGATGTCCTCCGGCCTGCTGCTGACCGGCATCGTGGCCTATGCCATCGCGAACACCAGCCTGATCGAGCTGTTCTACCATCAGGTCATGACGCCGCGCGGCATCGCGGTCCAGCCGACCATCCTGGGCTACGCCGCGATCTTCGCGCCGCTGGTGTTCACCATGGTGCTGAGCTTCGGCGTGAACCGGCTGTCGCGCTCGGCGACGCAGGCGCTGTTCTGGGCGTTCGCAGCCGCCATGGGCGCGTCCATCGCGAACATCTTCCTGATCTACAGCGGCGCCAGCATCGCCCGGGTGTTCTTCGTCTCGGCGGCGACCTTCGGCGGCATGAGCCTGTATGGCTACACCACGAAGTCCGACCTGACCAAGATGGGCAGCTTCCTGTTCATGGGCCTGATCGGCATCATCATCGCGTCGCTGGTCAACATGTTCATCGGCAGCACCGCGCTGCAGTTTGCCATCAGCATCATCGGCGTGCTCGTGTTCGTCGGCCTGACCGCCTACGACACGCAGCGGATCAAGAACGACTATCAGCAGTATGCCTATGCCGAGGGCACGGACATCGCCGCCAAGCGCAGCGTGTTCGACGCGCTGAGCCTCTATTTGAACTTCATCAACCTATTCATGCTGATGCTGCAGCTCTTCGGCAACCGCAACAGCAGCAACTAACCGGCTTGACTCACGACAAAGGCCCGAGGGAGCGATCCCTCGGGCCTTTTTGCTGACCGCGCACGGTGGCGAAGCCCGGGCTACTCCGCCTCCGTCGCAGCCTCCGCTTCCACTTCGGCCTCGACCTCGGCACCGTCGGCATCGACCTCGACGGCCGCGCCCTTGACGATGGCCTTGAGCTTCTCGGCCAGCTTCAACGCCGCCGTCGCCTTGTCCGTGCCATCCAGCGCGCCCATCTCGGCTGCCAGCCGGTCCATCGCGGCCTCGTAGATTTGCCGCTCGCTGAAGCTCTGGTCCGGCTGCCCGGCGTTGCGGTGCAGGTCGCGCACCACCTCGGCGATCTGCAGCGGGTCGCCGGAGTTGATCTTCTGCTCGTACTCCTGCGCCCGGCGCGACCACATGGTACGCTTGATCCGCGCCCGGCCCTTGAGCAGGTCCAGCGCCTTGTCGAACATCGCCCGCGTCGCGAGCTTGCGAAGCCCGGCCGTCCGCGCCTTGGCGACGGGGACCCGCAGCGTCATGCGGTTCTCCTCGAACGTGATGTGGATGAGTTCGAGCTTGTGCCCGGCGATCTCCTCCGTCGCGATCCGCTCGACCTTGCCGACGCCGTGGGTCGGATACACGACGTAGTCGCCCTCCGCGAAGTCCTCCTTGGCGGCCATGGCGCGCGGGACGATCTGCGGCCGGCCATGCATACCGGGCATGTGGCCGGGCATCTTCGGCGGCGAGCGGAACGGCGGCTCGACCGCCTCCGGCTGCGGCTTCGCCTCGGCCGGGGCGGCCCCCGGCCCCTCCGCCTCAAGCTCTGCTGGACTCGCGTCGCCGGGCATCAGAGCAACCCTGTCTGGAACGGCGTCCTTGGCTGCTGCGGGCTTGGTCGGCACTTTGGTTACTCTCCTGGCCTGCAGGCCTGCGGAGGCCTGCTGAATGGGTTATGCGGCGGCCAGCGGGCCGGCATCGCCGGCCAGTGCTGTTCGATACAGATTATCGCTGGCTAACGAAGCATAACACAATTCTGACAGGCCGTCACCGCGCTTGATGCCGCGCCCCATATGGCCTGGTCAGGGCTTGCCAGGCTCCGGCGAGAACAAGGCCTCCTTGTCCGGCTTGTCCTTCCATTCGTCCGCGTCCGCCGGCGGCTCCCCCTTGCGGACGATGTTCGGCCATTCCAGCGAGTAGGTGCGGTTGCGCTCGGCCCAGGCGGCGGCGCGGTCGTCGCTGTCCGGCACGATGGCCTCCGCCGGGCATTCCGGCTCGCACACGCCGCAGTCGATGCACTCGTCGGGATGGATCATCAGCATGTTCTCGCCGACGTAGAAGCAGTCCACCGGACACACCTCGACGCAATCCATGTATTTGCACTTGATGCAGTTCTCGGTGACCACGTAGGTCATCGCCAGCCCCTTCCAATTCCGGGCCACTGACCCGGGGTTTGTCCCTAGGTGGGGCGATATGCGGACCTTTCACCCCGGGCGCAAGCGGCGCGGGACACATCGGGACCATGCGTCAGGGCGTGTCGGCGATCTCCTCGTACAGCGCCTGCGCTTCCGGCGCCGGGCCGCGCCGGCTGGCCAAGGACAGCACGCGCACCACCCGGACCTGCTGGCGCAGCGGCAGGGTCACGACGTCGCCGGGACGCAGCCGGGCGTGCGGCTTGTCCGTCACCTGCCGGTTGATCCGCACGGAGCCGCCCGCGACGAGGCGCGCGCAATCGGCCCGCGCCTTCATGAAGCGCGCGCACCACAGCCACTTGTCCAGGCGCTGCCACGCCTGGTCCTCGCCGGCCTCCATCAACGCCGGCCCATCAGCGCCGGAACGCCACCAGCGCCGCGAACGGTCCCTCCGCCACGCGCGGGGCCGGGGCGGGCGCACGGGCCGCCGCGTGCTCCCGCCGGCGTCCGGGCAGCATCATGGGC
>CAXTTB010000523.1:0-3121 GCA_964246905.1 uncultured Acetobacteraceae bacterium
CGGTCAGCGAGCCGACCAGGCCGCCCGCCGCCGCGCCAACGCCCGCGCCGGTCAGCGCCGCAACCAGCCAACCCGCCGCCACGATGGGGCCGATGCCCGGGATCGCCAAGGAGCCAAGCCCCGCCAGCAGCCCGGCGCCGCCGCCCAGCACCGTGCCGAGCGTGGCGCCCGTCCCGGCCCCCGTGCTGGCGCCCTGGGTCGCGTCGCCGCTGGTCATGCCCGTCGCCGTGCCGCCGGCGCCGGCCGTGTTGGCGGTCTTGTCGCCGGAGATGATGCTGATGTCGCTGTGCGGAATGCCGGCGCCTTCCAGCGCGTTCACCACGCTGGTCGCCTCGGAATAGGTGGAGTAGCTATGTGCGATGGTACGCATGGGTGTTCTCCTGAATGGTGTCGCTCGGGATTAGGATGCGCCGACGTTGCCCTGGTAATCGCAGAACACCGGGACGGACGCCCCGTCCTTCATGGCCTTGCCGCGCCAGATGCCGTCGTCGTCTTTCTTGAGGTCGGAAACCTGGCTGAAGCCGCCCGACTCGATCCGCCGCCGTGCCTCGTCCATCGTGAAGCTGTTGGCGCCCTTGACCGGGGCCGCCGCCGTCTTGCTGTTGGCATTGGACGTGGTGACGGCTGGCGGCGACGCGGTGGTGGTGTTGGCCGGGCTGCGCTGCTGCGGGGTGTTCGTGGTGGTGCCGGGTACCGTCGGCGCGGTGGTCTCGGGCTGTGCCAGCGCCGGGATGGCCAGCGCGACCGGCGCCAGCGCAATGGCCATGACCCAGTTGATCTTGTTCATGCTCTCGCTCCCTTTCGATGCGATTGCGCCCTCAACGCCGATGCGCGGGGGCGGTTGCAACCGGCTCCCGCCGCGTTGTTACGGGATCATCTTGCGGACCAGATCCGACAGCGCGCTGCCCTCGAACGGCTTGGGCAGCGTCGCCTCGCGCACGTCGCGCTGCCGCCCGGCCAGGGAGGCGGTGCGCCCGGTAATGAAGATGATGGCCAGGTCGGGCCGCTGGCCATGGAGCCAGTCGGCCAGCTCCGGACCGCTCGGCCCGGCGCCCAAATCCACGTCCGTCACCATCACCGACGCTTGGAGGCCACCCCGGATCAGGGTCTGCGCCTCGCCGGCGGTGGCCGCCTCGACCACGTGGAATCCTTCGTCCTCGAGCATCATGGCGACGGTCGTGCGGACCAGCACGTCATCCTCCACGAGCAACAGGCAGATGCGGTTGGGTGCTTGCATCGTATGGGGGGCCGCCACAATGAGGTGGCTCTAGAACGGACCACGGGCGTTTTCGTTCAGCCGTCCACGCCAATTGGGATAAAGATGTGATAGAGGCAGCCGGCCCGATTACCCGAGCAGCCGGCCGATCACCCGGGCCGTGTAATCGACGACGGGGATGATCCGGCCGTAGTTGATCCGCGTCGGCCCGATCACCCCGATGGCGCCCACGATCCGGTCCGCGCCGTTCCGCGCCGGCGCCACCACCATGGAGACGCCAGTGCCGCCGAACAGGCCGCTTTCCGCGCCGATGAAGATCCGCACGCCGTCCGACGCCTCCGCCAGTTCCAGGAGGCGCAGCATCGTCTCCTGCCGCTCCAGCCGCTCGAACAGCGTCTGGATGGCCGCCAGGCTCTCGATGCCGGTCACGTCCGACAGCAGGCGGGCCTGGCCGCGTACGATCAGCGCGCCGCCCCTGCCCTCCCCGGTCCAGGTGGCAAGCCCGGCCTCCACCACCTTGCTGGTCAGCGCGTCGAGCTGCGTCCGGTCCTCCGCCATGTCGGCATCGACGACCCGGCGCAGGTCGGCCAGGCTGCGGCCCGACAGCCGGGCGTTCAGGTAGTTGCCCGCCTGGGTCAGCGCGGAGGGCGGCAGGCCCGGCGGGATCTCGATGACCCGGTTCTCCACCTGGCCGTCCGCCGCCACCAGGATCACCAGCGCCCGCCCGGTGCCGAGCGGCACGAACTCGATGTGCCGCACCGCCCCGTCCGACTTCGGCGCCAGCACCAGACCGGCCGCACCCGCCAGGCCCGCCAGCATGGTGCTGGTTTCCGCCAGCGTGTCCTCGAGACTCCGGCCCCGCGCCTCCAGCGCGCGGCCGATGGCCTCCCGCTCCTCTTCCGGCAGGCTGCCGGTCTGCAGCAGCCCATCGACGAACAGGCGCAGGCCGCGTTCCGTCGGCAGCCGCCCGGCGCTGGTGTGCGGCGCGAACAGCAGCCCGGCGTCGGTGAGGTCCGACATCACGTTGCGGATCGTCGCCGGCGACAGCGCCACCGGCAGCCGGCGCGACAGGGTGCGGCTGCCCACCGGCTCCCCGGTCGCCACGTACTGCTCCACGATCTCCCGCAGCACGGCGGCGGAGCGGGGGTCCAGCCCGGGCGGCACGCGCGGCGGCGGACGCCCGTTCATCCCCCTTCCGCCACGCCGGTCATCGGGCGCCCGGACAGGATGGCCTCCACGACCTGCTGCACGTCGAACGCTTCCACCACCGTCGCGAGATGGTGCGGCTCGCCCCGGGCCATGCGGGCCACCTGCTGGAGCTGCCGTCGCAGCGCCAGCGAACGCGCCTCTTCCATCGGCAGGGCGTCAGGGTCGGGCGCCCAGGTGCTGTCCGGACGCTGCCGCTCGGCGACGGCCCAGTCGCGCAGGCGGATGTTGGCGACGCCCTGGATGGTCCAGGCGTTGTGCTCGTCCCGCGTCGTCCCGCCGATGCTGCCGAGGAGCCGGCCCGGCAGGCCGCCCGCGTCCAGCCGCGCCACCACCCGCCGCTCCGTGCCGCCGTCCGCGTCGAACTCGATCTCGCTCGATTTCAGGTAGAGCGGGCCAAGCAGGCGGCGGGACAGGAACAGGAAATGCGACACGACCTCCCGCGTGAAGCCGCCCTCCGCCGCGCCGTCCAGCCAGCCGGCCGCGCCCTGCTGCCAAGGCCGGGGCCAGGCAGCGAAGCCCACGTCGATGGCGAAGCCGCGCGGCGCGCCGGCCACGTTGTCCCGCAGCCAGGCTTGCAGGCGCTCCACCGCCTGTGACGACGCGAAGGGGAAGTTGACGGCGGCACGGGCGGCAGCGGCGTCCGCGACGAAGGCACGGGCGTCGGCCAGGTCCACCGCGAGCGGCTTCTCCAGGAAC
>CAXTTB010000524.1:0-3119 GCA_964246905.1 uncultured Acetobacteraceae bacterium
GTTCACCAAGCTCAACCCGTTGCAGGCGGTCGGCGCCGGGGTGGAGCAGACCTGGGACGTGACGGTGCAGACAGTGGCCGGGCTGGGCCAGATGCTGAGCGGGGCGCGCGGCACGGAGGAGCTGGGCGGGCCGCTGCGGATCGCGCAGCTTTCGGGGCAGGTGGCGCAGCTCGGCGTGTCGAGCCTGATCAGCTTCATCGCCGTGCTGTCGGTGAACCTCGGCCTGATCAACCTGTTCCCGATCCCGATCCTCGATGGCGGGCACCTGCTGTTCTACCTGGCCGAAGCGGTGCGCGGGCGTCCGTTGCCGCCGCGGGCGCAGGAGTATGGCTACCGGGCGGGCTTCGCCGTGCTTGCCTGCCTGTTCGTGTTCGCCACTTGGAACGACCTGACCCACCTGGGCCTGTTCCGTTGGGTAAGCGGGCTGATCGGATAACGCAGCAAGGCGGCCAGCGGAGCGGCCTCGGCCAAGGGGTTATCGGGCGATTTGCGAGGCGTGTCTTCACAGGCCTTGGCGATGCGCGGCTCTGCGACTACAACGCCGGGAACTGTTGCCATGGCGACCGCATCCGACGTGCCGCCCCCCGGAGGACCTGCCTGTTGTCCCAAAGACGCGCTGCGCTGTTCGCGACCGCCTGCCTGCTGCCGCTCCTGATGAGCCAGGCGGGCGTGGCGCAGGTCCGGCGCGCATCCCGTGCCGCCGCGGTCCAGCGCACGCTGCCGCCCGCCCGCGCCGCATCCGCCCGCGTCGCGCCCGGCGGCACCATCTCCGCCATCAAGGTGGAGGGCAACCAGCGGATCGAGGAGGGGACGATCCGCTCCTACATGCTGGTCCAGCCCGGCGACCCCTTCGACTCCGAGCGCATCGACCGCAGCCTCAAGACGCTGTTCGCCACCGGGCTGTTCCAGGACGTGGGCCTGCGCCGGGACGGCGACGCCCTGGTCGTGAAGGTGCAGGAGAACCCGATCGTCAGCCGGATCGCGTTCGAGGGCAACCGCAAGCTGAACGACGAGCAGTTGCGCGGCGAGCTGCAACTGCGCGCCCGCGCCGTGTTCACCCCGCAGCTCGCGCAGGCGGACCGCCAGCGGCTGCTCGACCTGTATGCAAGGCGCGGCCGGTTCGCCGCGACCGTGGTGCCCAAGGTGATCCGGCTCGACCAGAACCGGGTCGATGTGGTGTTCGAGGTCAACGAGGGCGACACGACGCTGGTGAGCCGCATCGCCTTCGTCGGCAACCGCGCGTTCAGCGAGAACCGGCTGCGCGAGGTGATCAACAGCCGGGAGCAGGCGTTCTACCGCATCCTGTCCTCCAGCGACCAGTACGACCCGGAGAAGATCAACTTCGACAAGGAGCTGCTGCGGCGCTTCTACCTGAAGAACGGCTTCGCCGACTTCGAGGTGCGCGACGCGACGGCCGAGCTGTCGCCGGACCGCCGCGCGTTCTTCGTCACCTTCACGATCAGCGAGGGGGAACGCTACAAGGTCGGCGAGGTCAGCATCGACAGCAAGCTGCGGAACCTCAAGGGCGAGGAACTGGCGCCGCTGCTGCAGATCGCGCCCGGCGACACCTATGACGGCGACATCGTGGAGCGCACGACCCAGGCGATCCAGGACGCGGTGCAGAACCGCGGCTACGCCTTCGTCGATGTGAAGCCGCGCATCGCCCGCGACAAGGCCAAGAAGACCGTCGATCTGGTGTTCGACGTGACGGAGGGGCCGCGGGTCTATGTCGAGCGGATCGACATCTCCGGCAACACCCGCACCAAGGACCGGGTGATCCGGCGCGAGTTCCGGCTGGCGGAGGGGGATGCGTTCAACGCCGCGACGGTGCGCCGCTCGCGGCAGCGCCTGCAGGACCTCGGCTACTTCAACAGCGCGACGATCACGCCGTCGCCGGGCAGCGCCGCGGACCGCGCGGTGCTGAGCGCGGTGGTGGACGAGAAGGCGACGGGCGAGCTGACGCTCGGCGGCGGGTACTCGACGGACGCGGGCGCCTTGGTCAACGTGGGGCTGCGGGAGCGCAACCTGGTCGGCACCGGCATCGACGCCAGCATCAACGGCGTGCTGGCGCAGCGGCGCAGCCAGTTGGACCTGTCGATCACCGATCCCTACTTCCTGGACCGCAACCTGGTGGCCGGCTTCGACCTGTTCGACGTGAACAACAACAACCAGAACATCGCGGCATACAACGAGTCGCGGATCGGCGGCGCGCTCCGGCTCGGCTACGAGTTCAACGAGCACCTGCGGCAGGCCTGGACGTACTCGCTGGTCAGCCGGCAGATCTTCAACGTGCAGCAAGGCGCCAGCATCTACATCTTCAACCAGGTCGGCACGACGCTGCTGTCGCAGATCGGGCAGACCATCTCGCTGGACTACCGGGACAGCCGGACCGAGCCGCATGAGGGGTTCCTGCTCCGCCTCGGCACCGATTTCGCCGGGCTGGGCGGCACGGCGCGCTACGTGCGGACCAAGCTCGACGGCACCTACTACATCCCGCTGGAGCGGTTCACCGGCGACGCCGAGTGGGGCATCGCGATCTCGGCAGGCGGCGGCTACCTGGCGCAACTGGGACGGCAGGAGCGGATCATCGACCGCTTCTTCCTGGGCGGCGACAACCTGCGCGGCTTCCAGTCGGGCGGCGCCGGGCCGCACGCCATCAGCAACCCGTCCCTGGGCGGCACGACCAACGACAGCATCGGCGGCCGGCTGATCTACACCCAATCGACCGAGCTGCGCTTCCCGCTGCCCATCTCCGCCGACCTCGGCTTGTCCGGACGGGCATTCGTCGATATCGGCTCCTTGAGCGAGGTGACGCAGCTTGGGCCGATCAACGGGGTGGTGTCCCGGGTCGTGGCGGACCCCACGCCGCGCGTCGGCACCGGCGTCGGCGTGTCCTGGAAGACGCCCTTCGGCCTGATCAACATCGACATCGCCCAGGCGGTCGTCAAACGCCCCTATGACCAGACCCAAGTGTTCCGGTTTGGCTTCGGCACACGGTTTTGAGGTTCGCATGACAGTTCTGACCCGTTCCGCCGCCCTCGCGGCTGCCTTGCTGACCCTGGGTCCGCTAGTCCACCGCGTCCCGGCGGCGGCGCAGCAAAGCCCGGGGTACTTCATCC
>CAXTTB010000525.1:0-3113 GCA_964246905.1 uncultured Acetobacteraceae bacterium
GCCTGGGGCCGCCCGGCGTGGAAGCCCAGGGTGGCGAACGTCTCGCGCATGTGCGGCGGCAGCTCGGCCTCCACCACCAGCCGCCCGCCCCCGGGGTGCGGCAGGTCCAGCGCGCGGGCGTGCAGATGCAGCTTGTCCGACAGGCCCTCCACGGACGCGGAGCCGGCGCCGTTCTGGTCGGGTTCGTGGTATTTCAGGTCGCCCACGATGGGCGCGCCGATGCCCACGCTGTGCACCCGGAGCTGGTGCGTCCGCCCGGTGATGGGCGACATCTCCAGCCAAGCGAGCTTCTGCCCGGCGTGGTCCAGCGTCCGGTAGTCCGTCACCGCCCGCAGCCCCTCCTTGTCGTCCCGCGCCGCCGGCACGCTGCGCTCCCCGCGCGGCCCGGTGTAGCGCAGCAGCGGCATGTCGATCCGCCCCTCCACCGGCACCGGGCGGCCGGCGACCACGGCCCAATAGGTCTTCTGCACGTCCCGCCCGCGGAACGCCGCCGCCAGCCGCGCCGCCGTGCCCGGCGTGCGCGCCAGCACCAGCACGCCCGACGTGTCGCGGTCCAGCCGGTGCACCAGCCGCGGACGGTGCTCGCTCCCGCCGCGCAGCCCGTCCAACATGCCGTCCAGGTGCCGGACGATGCCGGGGCCGCCCTGCACCGCCAGGCCGTGCGGCTTGTTCAGCACGATCACGGCGTCGTCCCGATACAGCACCATGCGCTCCAGCTCACGGGCGATCTCGGGGTTGAAGACGTGCACCACGGGCGGCGGCTCGGCGGCGGGCGGCAGCGGTGGCACGCGCACGGCCTGGCCCGGCAGGAGGCGCGTCCCGGCGTCCGCCCGGCGCCCGTCGATGCGGACCTGCCCGGTGCGGCACAGCTTCTGGATCGCCCCTTGCGTCACGCCTGGGAAATGCCGGCGGAACCAGCGGTCCAGGCGCAGGTCGGCCTCGTCCTCCGTCACCGCCCGGGTCTGTACTGCGCCGGTCTGCACTGCCATGCTCATGATTGGCCCTGTCTCAGCTTGGCCCAATGGTCCAGCCGCCGCGCCACCTCGCGCTCGAAGCCGCGGTCCGCCGGGCGGTAGAAGGCCGGGCGGTCCATGCCGTCCGGAAAGTAGTCCTGGCCGGAGAACGCATCCTCCGCGTCGTGGTCGTAGGCGTAGCCCTTGCCGTAGCCGAGGTCCTTCATGAGCCGAGTCGGCGCGTTCAGGATGTGGGCGGGCGGCGGCAGGCTGCCGGTGGCCTTCGCCGCGGCAAGCGCCTCCTTGTAGGCGACATACAGCGCGTTCGACTTGGGCGCGGTGCCGAGATAGACGATGGCCTGGGCAATGGCCAACTCGCCCTCCGGGCTGCCGAGGCGTTCGTACGTCTCCCATGCTGCGACGGCCTGCGGGAGCGCGCCCGGGTCGGCCATGCCGACATCCTCCGACGCGAAACGGACCAGGCGGCGCGCGACGTAGCGGGCGTCCTCGCCGCCGGCCACCATGCGGGCGAACCAGTACAGAGCCGCGTCCGGGTCGGAGCCGCGCAGGGATTTATGCAAAGCGGAAATGAGGTTGAAGTGTTCATCGCGGTCGCGGTCGTATAGCGCCGCGCGGCGGCCGATGACTTCGGCAAGGCCCGAGGCGTCCAGCACCGGCTGTTCCGGCAGGCTGAGAAGCTGCTCCGCCATGTTGAGCAGGTAGCGCCCGTCCCCGTCCGCCATTGCGCGCAGGGCGCCGCGCGCCTCCGGCGTGACGGGCAAGAGCCGCCCGGCGGCCTGCTCGGCGCGGGCCAGCAGCAGGTCGAGCGCCGCGTCGTCCAGGCGGCGCAGCACCAGCACCTGACAGCGCGACAGCAGAGCGCCGTTCAAGGCGAAGGAGGGGTTCTCGGTCGTGGCGCCCACCAACACCACCGTGCCGTCCTCGACGACGGGCAGGAAGCTGTCCTGCTGCGCGCGGTTGAAGCGGTGCACCTCGTCCACGAACAGCAGGGTGCGGGCGCCAAGCTGCCGCCGCCGGGTGGCCTCGTCGAAGATGCGCTTGAGGTCCGCGACGCCGGAGAACACCGCCGACACCGCCGTGAAGTGCAGCCCGGCGGCCTCCGCGAGCAGGCGGGCAATCGTCGTCTTGCCGACGCCGGGCGGCCCCCAGAAGATGAGGGAGGCCAGGGCGCCGCGTCCCAACATGCGGGTCAGGGTGCCGTCCCCGCCCACCAGATGCGGCTGACCCGCCACGTCGGCCAGCGCCGCCGGGCGCAATTGCTCAGCAAAAGGCTTGAACGCTGCGGACGGGTCCGCAGGCGGCGATCCGAACAGGTCGGGCGAAGAGGGGGCGGACCGCGTCATAAGCAGCGAAGTGGTGCGGCCAGCCCCTGGATGCGAGGAGGCGCCGTGCTCAGGCGGCCTGCTGCTCCTCGTCCTCGATCAGGTCCGGACGCGGCCCGCTGTCCTGCCCCTTGGCGGCGGGGTCGCGGTCCACCAGCTCGATCACCGCCATGTCCGCCGCATCGCCGTAGCGCACGCCCGCCTTGAGCACGCGGGTGTAGCCGCCGGGGCGGGTGCGGTAGCGGTCGGCAAGCGCCGTGAACAGCTTGGCGACGATCACCTCGTCCCGAAGCTGGGCATGGGCCTGCCGCCGTGCGTGGAGGCCGCCGCGCTTGCCGAGGGTGATGAGCTTCTCCGCCACCGGGCGCAGCTCCTTGGCCTTGGGCAGGGTGGTGGTGATCTGCTCGTGCTTGATCAGCGCCACGGCCATGTTGCGGAACATGGCCAGACGGTGGCTCGAGGTGACGCCGAGTTTGCGGCCGGAAACACCGTGGCGCATGGTAAAGCTCCTACTCTCTCAAAAAGTCAGAACGGCTCGTCGAGCCGCTTGGCCAGGTCCTCGATGTTCTCCGGCGGCCAGCCGGACACGCTCATGCCGAGCGACAGGCCCATGTTGGTCAGCACCTCCTTGATCTCGTTCAAGGACTTGCGGCCGAAGTTCGGGGTGCGGAGCATCTCCTGCTCGGTCTTCTGCACGAGGTCGCCGATATAGACGATGTTGTCGTTCTTCAGGCAGTTCGCGCTGCGGACCGACAACTCCAGCTCGTCCACCTTGCGCAGCAGGTTGCGGTTGAACGGCAGGTCGTCGTGGATGTCG
>CAXTTB010000526.1:0-429 GCA_964246905.1 uncultured Acetobacteraceae bacterium
CAGCCGGCACGGCTGCGGCCTGCTCCGCCTCGGGTGGCGTGACCACTTCAAGCGTCACGCTGGGCGGCTCCGCCGGAGCGGGCGGATGCCGGAGCAGCAGCAGCCCGGCCAGGACAGCGATGTGCAGGCCAGCGGCCAGCGCCAAGCCAGTCGCCGCCGACCGGCCCCGCGCCGCGCTGGCGTGATGCGTCCGGATCGGTTCGGCAGCCAGCACGGCAGGCTAGATCTTCGCTGCCAGGGAAAGGAAGAAGCTGCGTCCGGAGTTGGTGAAGAAGAGCGGCTCGGACGGCGGGCCGACTGTCTGGCCGGCCAGGCCGACGATGCTCCGGTTGTCGAACAGGTTGTACAAGTTCCCTTTCAGGAAGAGGGTGCGCCCGTTGAATGGGAACGTGTAGCCGCCGGCGAGATCGACCTGCCGGTAGCTCTTGA
>CAXTTB010000526.1:439-3109 GCA_964246905.1 uncultured Acetobacteraceae bacterium
CTTCGCCAGCAGCGACGCGAACACGTCGTCGCCCTCGCGAAAGACATTCCCCTGGTCGAAGATGGGGCCAACCACGCCGGTGTAGCGGGGGGTCTGCGCCAGCACGTTGCCGTTCGTGGTGTAGCCGCTGGAGTTCAGGGAGCCGTTCGCATAGAACGCGACCCCGCGCCGGAGCTTGGCCGTGCCTTCGACCTCCATGCCTTTGTAAACGGCGCCGCCCTGGTTGAAGAACGTCGTCAGCCCGCCGACGGTCCGGCTGTTCACGTAGTTCTCGTACTGGATGTAGTAGAGGTCGGCGCCGAGCGAGTAATTCGGCCTGTTGACGACGCCGCCGACCTGGAAGCTGTTGGTCGTGGAGGGATTGATCGACGTCAGCGCCGTCGTCGTGAACAGGTTGAGGTTCGGGGTCTGGTAGCCGCGCGCCGCCTGGGCGAACACCGACGCCCAGTCGGTCACGCGCCAGTTGACGTCGATGGCGGGCAAGGGCGTGCTGTAGCTCTGGTGCACGTCCTGCGGCTGCCCGGTCAGGCCGGCCTCGCCCTTGAGCGTCCGCGTCACGAAGCTGTATTTCAGGCCGGCGGTCAGGGTGACGGTCGGCAGCACCTTCCAGGCGAACTCGGCGTAGGGCTGCAGCGTGTCGAGGTTGGACCGATACCTGTTCAGGAACACCGAGCCTGGGGCCACCGCATAGGGCAGGAAGCCGCGCGTGGCGTCTGCCGTGTAGGTGCTGGTCGCGAACAGCTCATGCTCCACCCAAAGCCCGAACCGTGCCTGGCCGTACGGCGTGTCCTGCGCGATGCGGAGCACGTCGCCCGTGTTGCGGAAGTAGTACTTCGACGCGATGGCCGGCACATCGCCCGAAAGGTCGGCCGGCGTCACGCCCTGGACGTAGTAGGGGCCGGAAAGGTTGGGTCCCAGGCCGCCCACGTCCGCGCCGTGGAACGAGTTTTGGTAGTACGAGGTCGTGTAAGCCTTGTTGTCGATCGTCAGCCCATGGCCCAGGTCGCTGCGGATGCCGACGTATTCGAAGTCGGTGTGGTAGTTGTCGTGGTTGTAGCCCGAGAACGTCTGCGACGCCGGGTCGTTGTTCAGGGCGTAGTTCGGGCCGAACGCCCGGATGTTGGCGAGCGTCGCGCCATAGGGCGTCTTGGTGTAGGTGTGGTCCAGGTTGACCAGGGCGGTCACGACGGTGTTGCTGCCGATGGGCTGCTCGTATTTCAGGAACCCGTTCCGTCGCGCCGTCTCCGTGTTGCTGGTCGCACCGCCGGATTCGAGCTGCTCCAGGTTGATGGTGGCGCGCCCGCCGCTGAGCGCGCCGATGCCGCCGCTGTCCAGGCGCAGGCCGCCCATCCGGGTCGCATAGCTGCCGACGGTGCCGTACGCGGTGGCGCCCAAGGTGTCCGACACCGCCGGGGAGGCCAGATCGACGTAGCCGCCGAACGTGGCCGCGCCGATGGCGGAGGCTTGGCCGGGTCCGCGGTGGACGGTGACGGAGCCGAGGTTCTGGCTGGTGAAGTAGATGCCGGGCTGCGGGGCGAAGTTGATCGGGAAGCCCGGGATCGGGATGCCGTCATACAGCACGCTGAACTGGGTGTATTGCAGGCCGCGGATGCTTTGGCCGAAGTCCTGCTGCAGGCCGGGGCCGGCTGGGGCGATGTCGATGGCGCTCGGCGTGAGGCGCACGACGTCGTTGTAGTTCTCCGTCGGCACGATGATCTTGCGCAGGGTTTCCGCCCCGACCGTGCTGGTCGGCTCGATCTGGTCCAGGCTGGGCCGGCTCGGGGCGACCGGCGCGGCGGTCGGCGGCACGGCGCCCGGCGTGCCGCCAACCGCCCCGGTCGCCTGCACGCTGCCGATGTCCCTGGGGTCCGCCGCCGACTGGCCCGCCGCCACGCTCATGCCGGCAAGGCTGCCCACGAACGATGCTGCAACCACCGCTTTGAAAGGCGTGAAGGCCATCCGCGTCACGTCGCCATCCCGATGCTATGTGTCGGGACGGATACTCTGGACGAGTATTGGGATCACATGACCATTTTAAGACGCAGGCGGCGTGGCGGCGGCTGCGGAACCTGAACGGCGTCGGCTGCTTGCGCGCCGGCCCTACCGCCCGGCCCGCGTCGTCAGCAGGAAGACCGCCGCCAAGCCCCCGAACAGGATCGGCCCGGACCAGATGCCGGCGTCCACCTGCCGCAGCGCCAGGCAGGCCACGGCGATCCAGGCCACGGCGGCGAGCGCGCCGTCATCGACGAACAGGTCCCAGAGTTCATGCAGGCAGCGCCGCAGCAGGCTCAAGACGGCTGCGCCATGCTGCACCGCCGGAGCAGGCCGGCGGCAACCGCCGAGAGCAGCAGGTAGGCGACGCTCAGCGGCACGATGCACAGGTCGTCGCCGGGCCAGCCCAGCCCGGCGCCCTGGCCGACCCAGAACGTGCCCAGGCCCGCCAGCGACGCGCCGACCAGGCGTTTCAGCGTGTTCTCGGGCACCCGGGTGATCGGACGGTGCAGCAGCGCGCCCACGGCGACGACGAGGACGAGCGCCGCCACGGCGCCCAGCGCCGCCGGGCCGAGCAGGTCCGCGCCGCCCGCGCCGATGGCCACCACGATGAAGATCACCTCCAGCCCCTCCAGCGCCGTGGCCTGGAAGCACGCGGCCGCGCCCGGCCCATCCCAC
>CAXTTB010000527.1:0-3106 GCA_964246905.1 uncultured Acetobacteraceae bacterium
GGCTGGGTGCGCCTGGTTTCGCCGGAAGTCAGCCGCGCGACCCGGCTGGGCCGCGTGCGGGTGGCGGTGGACGGCGACGGCCCGCTGGTGATCGGCAGCTTCGCCCGGGCGGAGGCCGAGGTGGCGCGGCGCGACGGCGTGCTGGCCCCGCTCTCCGCCGTGCTGTTCCAGCCGGACGGCGCGGTGGTGCAGGTGGTGCGGGACGGCCTGGTGGAGACGCGGCGCGTGCAGGTGGGCCTGCGTGCCGGGGCGATGGCGGAGATCCAGGACGGGCTGCGCGCCGGGGAGGCGGTGGTGGCGGTGTCCGGCACCTTCATCCGCGGCGGCGACCGGGTGACGGCCCTGCCGCCGGGCGCAGGCAGCTAGGCATGGCGTTCAACATCTCGGGCGCGGCCATCCGCAACCCGATCCCGCCGCTCGTGCTGTTCGCGGTGCTGACGCTCCTGGGCCTGGTCGGCTTCGCCATGCTGCCGATCACCCGCACGCCCAACATCGACGTGCCGGTCGTCGCCGTGACCGTGACCCAGCCAGGTGCCGCGCCCGGCGAGCTGGAATCGCAGGTCACGAAGAAGATCGAGGACGCCGTCGCCGCGGTGAGCGGGGTGAAGCACCTGGACTCCACCGTCACCGACAGCACCAGCCTGACCGCCATCGAGTTCCGGCTCGAGGTCAGCAGCGACCGCGCGCTGAACGACGTGCGCGACGCCGTGTCGAAGATCCGCGCCGACCTGCCGCGCGGCATCGACGAGCCGATCGTCGAGCGCATCGACATCGCGGGCGAGAGCATCCAGACCTACGCGGCCTCCGCGCCGGGCATGACGCTGGAAGGGCTGTCCTGGTTCGTGGACGACACGGTGCTGCGCGACCTGCAAGGGGCGCAGGGCGTCGGCCGGGTGGAGCGGATCGGGGGCGTGACGCGGGAGATCCAGGTCAGCCTCGACGCCGACCGGCTGGCGGCGCTCGGCATCACCGCGGGCCAGGTCAACAGCCAGCTCCGCGCCACCAGCGCCGACCTGTCCGGCGGGCGCGGCGAGGTGGGGGCGCAGGAGCAGGCGATCCGGACGCTCGCCGGCGCGCGGACCCTGCAGCAGTTGCGCGACACCCGCCTCGTGCTGCCCGGCGGGCGGGAGCTGCGCCTGTCCGACGTGGCGCGGGTGGAGGACGCCTACGAGGAGCCGCGCGCCTTCGCCCGGCTGAACGGCGAGACGCCCGTGGTTTCGTTCGAGATCTACCGGGCGAAGGGCGCGAGCGAGGTCGATGTCGGCAAGGCGGTCGCGGCGCGGCTGGCCAGGCTCTCGGCGGCGCACCCGGACGTGAGCTACACGCTGATCGACGACGGGGTGCGGAGCGCCCGCGGCAGCTACCTGTCCGCCATGCACGGGCTGATCGAGGGCGCCGTGCTGGCGACCGTCGTGGTGCTGGTGTTCCTCCGCAACTGGCGGGCCACCGTCCTGGTCGCCGTCGCCCTGCCGCTGTCCATCATCCCGGCCTTCGCCGCCATGCTGGCGATGGGCTTCACGCTCAACTTCGTCAGCCTGCTCGCCATCACCCTCGTGACCGGCATCCTGGTGGACGACGCCATCGTGGAGATCGAGAACATCGTCCGCCACATGCGGATGGGCAAGCGCCCGTTTGAGGCGGCGGTGGAGGCAGCCGACGAGATCGGCCTGGCCGTCATCGCGATCACGTTGACCATCGTCGCCGTGTTCTCGCCGGTGAGCTTCATGGGCGGCATCGCCGGGCAGTTCTTCAAGCAATTCGGGCTGACGGTCTCGGCCGCCGTGCTGGCTTCGCTCCTGGTGGCCCGGCTCATCACGCCGCTCATGGCCGCCTACCTGATGCGGCCCGTCGCGGCCCATGCGGAGCAGGACGGCTGGGTGATGCGCGCCTACACGCGCTTCCTGGCGGCGACGCTGCGCCGGCGCGGCCTGACGCTGCTGGCCGGCCTGCTGGCGTTCGGCCTGTCCATCTGGTCCACCACCCTCTTGCCCACCGGCTTCATCCCGCCGGCGGACCAGAGCCGGGTGGTGCTGTCCATCGAGCTGCCGCCCGGCTCCACGCTCGCCGACACGCGGGCGGCGACGGACCGCATCGCCGCGGCGTTCCGCGGGGTACCGGAGGTGACGACGGTGTTCGTGGTCGGCGGCACCACGCCCACCGGGGCGGGCAAGGAGATCCGCCGGGCCAAGATGATCGTGAACCTGGTGCTGAAGGAGACCCGCGCCCGCAGCCAGAAGCAGGTCGAGGCGGAGCTGACCCAGCGCCTCGCCGCACTCCCCGACGTGCGCGGCTGGTACGTGAACGACCGCGGCGAGCGCGAGCTGTCGGTCACGGTGCTGGGCGACGACCCGGACGCGCTGGACCGCGCCGTCGCCGGGCTGGAGAGCGGGATGCGCCGCCTGCCCGGCTTCGGCAACGTGGCGCCCTCCGCCGGCGCCGACCGCCCGGAGATCCGCGTGGTGCCGCGCGTGGACGAGGCCGCGCGCTTCGGCGTGTCCACGGAGGCCATCAGCGACGCCGTGCGGATCGCCACCATCGGCGACGTGCCGGCGAACCTCGCGAAGTTCCGCGCCGGCGACCGGCTGATCCCCATCCGCGTGCAGGTGGACACCGCGCTGCGCGGCAACCTCGACGCCCTGCAGGCGCTCACCGTCACCGGCGCCACCGGGCTGCCGGTGCCGCTGCTCGCCGTGGCCGACGTGACGCTGGGGCAAGGGCCGGCCAGCGTGGAGCGTTACGACCGGGTGCGCCGGGTGGTGCTGGGCGCCGACCTCGCCCGGGGCCTGGCGCTGGGGCAGGCGGTGCAGCAGGTGTATGCGCTGCCGCAGGCGCAGGCGCTGCCCCCCGGCGTGCGCATCCAGAACGGCGGCGACGCCGAGATCATGGCGGAGGTGTTCGCGAGCTTCGGCCTCGCCATGGGCGCCGGGCTGGTCATGGTGCTGGGCGTGCTGGTGCTCTTGTTCCGCAACGTGTTCCAGCCCGTGACCATCCTGCTGTCCCTGCCGCTCAGCCTCGGCGGCGTGATCCTGGCGCTGCTGCTGACCGGCGAGCCGATCTCCATGCCCGTGGTGATCGGCGTCCTGATGCTGATGGGCATTGTCACCAA
>CAXTTB010000528.1:0-3101 GCA_964246905.1 uncultured Acetobacteraceae bacterium
ATTGTGCCGGGGCGGGCAGGGGCATAAAGTCCGGGGGTCGCAACACTGGTAGAATGCCATGCAGCTCATCGCCGAACGCCTGGACCGGATCAGCCCGAGCCAGACCATCGCCATCTCCACCAAGGCGCGGGCGTTGAAGGCCGAGGGGCGGGACATCATCAGCCTGTCCGCCGGGGAGCCGGACTTCGACACGCCGCAGAACGTGAAGGACGCGGCGGTCCGCGCCATCCAGTCCGGCGACACCAAGTACACCGACGTGTCCGGGACCCGCGCGCTGCGCCAGGCGGTCGCGGACAAGTTCAAGCGGGACAGCGGCCTCGACTACACGCCGGAAGAGATCATCATCTCGACCGGCGGCAAGCAGGTGATCTTCAACGCCATGGTCGCGACGATGAACGCGGGCGACGAGGCGGTGATCCCGACGCCGTGCTGGGTCAGCTACCCCGACATCGTCTCGCTCGCGGACGGCACGCCGGTGTTCGTGCCGTGCGGCCAGAACAACGGCTTCAAGCTGCGTGCCGAGGACCTGGAGGCGGCGATCACGCCCCGGACCAAGTGGTTCATGCTGAACAGCCCGTGCAACCCCACGGGCGCCGCCTACTCGGCCGACGAGCTGCGCCCGATCTGCGACGTGCTGCTGCGCCATCCCGACGTGTGGGTGTTCACCGACGACATCTACGAGAAGCTGGTCTATGACGGCTTCAAGCCGGCGACGGTGGTGCAGGTCGAGCCGCGGCTGCGCGACCGCACGGTGACGATGAACGGGTGCAGCAAGGCCTACGCGATGACCGGCTGGCGCATCGGCTTCGCCGGCGCGCCCTTGCGGCTGACCAAGGCGATGGACAAGCTGCAGTCGCAGAGCACGTCCAACACCAGCAGCGTCAGCCAGGCCGCCGCGGTCGAGGCGCTGACGGGTCCGCAGGCGTTCATCGGCGAGATGGTCGCGACGTACAAGGCCCGTCGGGACCTCGTGGTGTCCATGCTGAACAAGGCGCCGGGCGTGAACTGCCACTCGCCGGAGGGCGCGTTCTACGTTTTTCCAAGTGTGCACGGCTGCATCGGCAAGACCAGCCGCGGCGGCGCCGTCATCAAGGACGACGAGAGCTTCGTCACCGCGTTGCTGGAGGAGGAGGGCGTCGCCGCGGTGCACGGCGCGGCGTTCATGTACCCCGGCCATTTCCGCATCAGCTACGCGACCGACACGGACAGCCTGGCCAAGGCCTGCGAGCGCATCCAGCACTTCTGCGAGGGGCTGCGTTAATCCATGCCCGAACTCGCGCAGCGGCTGGCCCGCGCGCCGGTCGCGGCCACCGTCGCCATGACCACCAGGGCGCGGGCGATGCGGGCGCAGGGGATCGAGGTCATCGCGCTGACCATCGGCGAGCCTGATTTCGACAGCCCGCCGCACGCCATCGAGGCCGCGCGCCAGGCCGGGCTGCGCGGCGACACCAAGTACCCGCCGCAGGACGGCCAGCCTGCCTTGAAACAGGCGATCCAGCGCAAGTTCCAACGCGATTCCGGCCTGGAGTTCGCATTGGAAGAAATCACCGTCGGCAACGGCGGCAAGCAGGTCATCTTCAACGCCCTGATGGCGACGCTCAATGACGGCGACGAGGTGGTGATCCCGGCGCCGTACTGGGGCGCCTACCCCTTGATGACCCGCGTGGTCGGCGGCGAGCCGGTCGTGGTGAGCTGCCCGCAGAACAACGGCTTCAAGCTGCGCCCCGACGACCTGGACGCGGCGATCACCCCGCGCACCAAGTGGCTGCTGCTGAACTCTCCCAACAACCCGACCGGCGCCGCCGCGACGCGGGAGGAGCTTGCCGCGCTCGCCGAGGTCATGCTGCGCCACCCGCACGTCTGGATCATGTCCGACGACATGTACGAGCACCTGGTGTACGACGGCTTCGAGCACAGCACGATGGCGGCCGTCGAGCCGCGGCTGCGCGACCGGGTGCTGACGGTCAGCGGCGTGTCGAAGACCTACGCGATGACCGGCTGGCGCATCGGCTTCGGCGCCGGGCCGCGCGGCCTGATCCGGGCGATGACGAGCATCCAGGGCCACGTCGCCGCCGGCGTATCGACGGTCGGGCAGGCCGCCGCCGCCGCCGCGCTGGACGGGCCGCAGGACGCGGTGCCGCGCATGGTCGCCGCCTACCGCCGCCGCCGCGACCTGGTGCTCCATGCGCTGGCGGAGGCGCCCGGCGTCGCCTGCCACCGTCCGGAGGGGGCGTTCTACGTGTATCCCAACGTGGCCGGCTGCCTCGGCAAGACCACGGCGGCGGGCACGCGGCTCGGCACGGACGAGGACTTCGCCATGGCGCTGCTCGACGAGCAGCACGTGGCCGTCGTGCACGGCGCGGCCTTCGGCATGTCGCCCTTCCTCCGCATCAGCTACGCCACCGACGACGCCTCATTGGTGGAAGCCTGCCGCCGCATCGTCGCGTTCTGCGCCGCCCTCCGCTGACCCGGCGCCCATGCTGCTGAGGCCCGGACGGGACGCCGACGCCGACGGGTTCATCGCCCTGATCGGCCGCTGCTGGTCCGACTATCCCGGCTGCGTCCTGGAGATGGAGCACGAGGAGCAGGAGCTTTTCGCGCTCGCGTCCTACTGCGCCGGGCGCGGCGGGGCGCTGTGGACGGCGGAGGAGGGGGGCGCCGTCGTCGGCATGGCGGCGGTCCTGCCGGCGAGGGACGGCACCTGGGAGCTGAAGAAGCTCTACGTTCATCCGGACGTCCATGGGTCGGGCCTCGGGCAGCGCCTGCTGCGGACGGCGGAGGCGCACGCGGCGTCCGCCGGGGCGTCCCGTTTGCTGCTGTGGTCCGACACGCGGTTCACCCGGGCACATCGGTTCTATGAAAAGCAGAGCTGGGTGCGGAACGGGCCGATCCGTGCGCTCGACGATCTCTCCCGCACGCTTGAGTTCGGCTACGCCAAGCCGCTGACCGGCCTGGTCGTGCGCCCGCTCGACGTGGCGGCGCTGGGCTCGGCCGAGCGACGGCTGGCCGCCCTCCTCAAGGACTGCGTCGACGCCGGCGCGGCGGTGTCGTTCCTGGCGCCGCTGCCGCTCGACGCGGCGCGGGCGTATATGCACGGCGTG
>CAXTTB010000529.1:0-1212 GCA_964246905.1 uncultured Acetobacteraceae bacterium
GCGGCGGCGACGCCGGGCGAGTAGGCGAGCGCCAGGTCGCGCTGCGTCGCCATGCGCTTGGTCGCCTCGATGGCCAGTTTGCCGGGCCGCGGCAGGCGGTGGTAGTCCAGCGCCGCCTTCCGGAAGTCCTCGTCCATCGCCATGTGCCCCTCAGCCGCCCGCCGCTAGGTTTAGCGGGACTCGGCGGGAAGGCAATGCAGGGACAGGCGGGTTAGGAATGCGGTCGAGAAGACTCGAACTTCCACAGGGTTTCCCCCACAAGCACCTCAAGCTTGCGCGTCTACCATTTCGCCACGACCGCACCGTGCAGGGGGCGGCACGCCGTCCCTGGTGCCGGGCGTATAGCGGATGACGCCGCTCGATTCAACTGCGCCTGGCCTGCCAAGCATCGTGGAGTGGCGGATAGAGGACGGGCTGCTGCCCTACCCGGCGGCGCTGGCGGCGATGCGGGGCCGGGCGGACGCGATCCGCGCGGGCACGGCGGGCGAGCAGGTGTGGCTGGTGGAGCACCCGCCGCTCTACACCGCGGGCACGTCGGCCAAGCCGTGCGACCTCGCCGACCCCGGGCGCTTCCCGGTATTCGACGCCGGGCGCGGCGGGCAATGGACTTATCACGGGCCGGGCCAGCGCACCGCGTACGTCATGCTGGACCTGACCCGCCCGCACGGCCAGGTCCGCCCGCGCGACGTGCGCGCCTTCGTGCACGGGCTGGAGGAGTGGCTGATCCGCGCGCTGGACCGCTTCAACGTCCGGGGGGAGCGCCGGGACGGCCGGGTCGGCATCTGGGTCGCGGACCGGGCCGCCGGCACGGAGGCCAAGATCGCCGCCATCGGCGTCCGCGTGACCCGGTGGGTGAGCTGGCACGGGGTGGCGCTGAACGTG
The DNA here is from genome assembly GCA_964246905.1 of uncultured Acetobacteraceae bacterium. Taxonomy (GTDB): domain Bacteria; phylum Pseudomonadota; class Alphaproteobacteria; order Acetobacterales; family Acetobacteraceae; genus CAHJXG01. The sequence goes on from CAXTTB010000529.1 coordinate 883, forward strand.
GACCCGGACCTCGGCCACTTCGCCGGCATCGTGCCCTGCGGCATCGCGGAGCACGGCGTGACCAGCCTGCACGCGCTCGGGCTGCCGGTGACGATGGCCGACGCGGACGTGGCGCTGCGGGGGGCTTGGGGGGAGGTGTTCGGATAGGGCGCGTTCCGAGCGGGCACACAGGATCGCGTTTTCGTGCGAGACTACGGAGAGCGCCAAAGGAGGGAGATCATGCCGGATGGGCTTTATGAACGCGATGCCCTGGCTTGGGCCGAGCGCCAGGCCGGGTTGCTGCGGCGGCTGGCGGCGGGCGAGCGCCTGAACGAGCCGGTGGATTGGCCC
>CAXTTB010000529.1:1312-3097 GCA_964246905.1 uncultured Acetobacteraceae bacterium
ACGTGATCGAGGAGGTGCAGGACGTGGGCCTGTCGGAACTGCGCGCCTGCAAGAGCCTGCTGCGCCAAGCACTGGTGCACCTTCTGAAACTCCATGCATGGCCGGACAGCAGGGCCGCGGCTCACTGGCGCAGCGAGGTGATCGGGTTCAGGGCGGACATGCGGGACCGCTTTGCCCCTTCGATGCGGCAACGGATCAGTCTTGACGAGGTTTACCGGGTCGCCCTGGAGCAAATGCAGGCCGGAACCGACGACAGCGGCGAGCCGCGTCCGGTGCCGGCGGCCTGTCCCTTTGCGCTGGACGATCTTCTTGCCTTGAATGCTGATGTCCAGACTTTGGTGCAAAAGCTCGGCGTTCCCTGAGCCGCTGTCCGGCTCCGGCCAGGATGGCGAAGGCTGGCACCAGGACTTATGGAACGAGAGTGGACAGAGGGAAGGAAGGACCATGCCGGACGGGCTTTACGAACGCGACGCCCTGGCCTGGGCCGAGCGCCAGGCCGACCTGCTGCGCCGGCTGGCGGCGGGCGAGCGCGTGAACGAGGAAGTCGATTGGCCCAACGTGATCGAGGAGGTGCAGGACGTGGGACGGTCTGAGCTGCGGTCCTGCCGAAGCCTGTTGCGGCACGCCATGGCGCATCTGCTCAAGCTGCACGCCTGGCCCGGAAGCCGGTCCGCCTCGCATTGGCGAGAGGAAGTGGAAAGCTTCATCGGTGACGCAGAGGACTGCTTTGCTCCGTCCATGCGGCAGCACATCGACCTTGACGCCCTTTACGGACGAGCCTTGAAGCAGTCCCGGTCCGCGACGGACGACAGCGGCGAGCCGCGCCCGGTGCCGGCGGCCTGTCTCTTCGTGCTGGACGATTTCCTTTCCCTGGACGCCGATGTCCGCACGTTGGTGCAGAAGCTCGGTACCCCCTAACCCGCCGTCCTGACCCGGCGCAGCAACCGTCGCGGCAAGCGCCCGTCCAGGAACGCCAGGCCCGCCCCGATCAGCGCCATGCCCGCGAACTGCCGGGGCAGCAGCGCCTCGCCCAGCGCCAGCGCGCCGAGCAGGATGGCGACGGCGGGGATCAGGAACGTGACCAGCAGCAGGTTCGTCGCCCCGGCCAAGGCGAGAATGCGGAAATACAGCACGTAGGCCAGCGCCGTGGACAGCAGCCCGACCCCGAGCACCGCAAGCCAGGTCTCGGCGTGGGGCGGCGCCAGGTCCCAGGGACGGTCCACCAGCAGCATGACCGGCAGCAGCATCAGCGCCGACGCGCTGACCTGGCCGGCCGCGGTGGCGAGCGGCGCCAGCCCCAAGCGCCGGAACCGGCGCCCGAAGATGCCGGCCAAGGCATAGGACAGCGCCGCGGCCAGGCAGGCAAGCTGCGCCGGGACATCCGCGCCCGAGCCGCCCAGCACATCGGCGCCGACCAGCACCGCCACGCCGGCAAACCCAATGGCGACGCCGGCCGCCTTCAACCCGGTCAGTTTCTCGTCGTCCGTGCAGAGATGCGCGGCGAGCACGGTGAACAGCGGCGTGGCGGCGTTGAGGATCGAGGCCAGCCCGCTCGCGATGCGGTGCTGGCCCCAGACGATCAGCGCGAAGGGCAGCACGTTGTTGAGCAGCCCCATGCCAAAGAACGCCGCCTAGGCCCCAGCCTGCCCCGGCATCCCCTGCCCCAGCAGGCGCACCGCCGAGAGCAGCGCCACGGCCGCCACGGCGACCCGGAGCCAGACCAGCGTGAAGGAGGGCAGCTCGCGCACCGCGACGCCGTTGAAGAAGAAAGAGCCGCCCCAGAGC
>CAXTTB010000530.1:0-3095 GCA_964246905.1 uncultured Acetobacteraceae bacterium
TGATCGCGCCCTTGGACGCGGCGTAGGCGGACAGCTCCTTCATCGCGACCGCGGCGACGACCGACACCACCGACACGATCACGCCGCCGCCGTTCCCCAGCATCATCCGCACCGCCTCGCGCGAATGCAGGAAGTTGCCCCGCGCGTTGACCGACATGACCGCGTCCCAGTCCTCCAGGCTCGTGTCGAGGAGCGGCCTGTTGAGCGTGCGGCCGGCGTTGTTGACCAGGATGTCGAGCCGCCCGAACCTTTGCCCGGCGAGCGCCATCGTGCGGCGTGCAACCGCCTCGTCGGCCACGTCGCCGGTCAGGGTGGCGACGGTCTCGGCTTCGAGGTCCTGCACGGCGCCGGACAGGTCGCTTGCGACCACCTTGGCGCCCCGGGCCTTCAGCAGCTCGGCCGTCGCGCGTCCGATGCCCCGCGCGGCTCCCGTGACGACGGCGACCTTGCCGTCCAGCGACCAGCTTTGGGGAAGTTCGGTCATCTTGCCCTCCTCGGCGGGAACCGATGTCGGGATCGGGAAGGGGCGGGGGAATGGACGCCGGGCTTACTGGGCCTGTAAGCTGGGCTAACGAATAGGCTGGGCTAACGAATGCCGGGCATCCAGCCTTCCGACTACGCCGCCCTGCGGGCCTTCGTGGCTGTCGCGCAGGCGTCAAGCTTCACGGGGGCCGCCAAGGCGCTCGGTGTCTCCTCGTCGGCGCTCAGCCAGGTCGTGCGCGGGCTTGAGGAACGGCTGGGCAGCCGGCTCCTGAACCGCACCACGCGGACCGTGTCCCTCACGGAGGCGGGAGCCGCCCTCCTGCGTCGGGCCAGGCCCGCGCTTGAGGAGATCGGCGCGGCATTCGACGAGGTGCGCGACCGGGGAGGCCGCGTCGTCGGCGTCGTGCGCGTCCACGCGATTGCCGTGGCCGCCAACCAGCTCATCCAGCCGATGCTCGCCCGGTTCCGCCGCGATCACCCCGGCATCACCCTCGACCTGATGCTGGACGACGCCGTCACCGACTTCGTCGCCCAGGGCTTCGACGCCGCCATCCGGGTGGGCGAGGTCATCGAGCGCGACATGGTGGCCGTGCGGCTCGGGCCTGAGCTTCGGCAGGTGGCCGTGGCGTCGCCCGATTACCTGGCGCGCCATGGGCGGCCCCAGGCGCCACGCGACCTCCTGCATCACGACTGCATCCTGTGGCGGTGGCGCGGGCAGCCGGCCCCCTACGCATGGGAGTTCTGCGAGGATGGCCGCTGGTTCTCCGTCTCGGTCAACGGCCCGCTGATCGTGGACCGGCGCGAGTTCAGCGTCGCGGCGGCGGTCGAGGGTTTGGGCATCGCCTTTGCCGTCGAGCAGGTGGTGGCGCCGTGGATCGCGGACGGACGCCTTGTCCCGCTGCTTGAGCAATGGTCCGCGCCGTTCCCGGGATTCTTCCTGTGCTACCCGCAGCAGCGCCACATGGCGCCTGCCCTCCGCGCCTTCATCGACGCCCTCCGCGACAGCATCGGGCAAGGGCCAGGCCGTCCCCGGCAACCCGCGTCCTGCCCGGCGCTTATACGCCCGACGCCGCGATGAGGGACGGGAATGGCCGACAGGACCGACGCCAAGGATGATATGCAGCCAGGATGCCGGCTTGCCTGACGCCCCGGACCCGTTGCCTCCGGACGCCGCCGCTGGAGGCAGGGAACCCTTCGACATCCACGAGGTGTTCCGCCGCTTGCGCGCCGCCTGCGCCCGCCTGCCCAAGGCGGCGATGTTCCAGCTCCGGGACGAGGGCTACCACACCCCCTACGAGCAGCTCGTCGCCAGCCTGATCAGCGCCCGCACCCTGGACGAGACGACGGTCCCCGTCTGCCGCCGCCTGTTCGCCCGCGCCCGCACGCCTGCGGCGATGGCGGCGCTGACGGAGGGCGAGCTGACCGCCCTGCTGCGCGGCGCCACCTTCCCGGAGCCGAAGGCGCGCGACATCCTGGCCCTGTCCCGCACGATCCTGGAACGCCACGGCGGCATGGTCCCGGACACCGCCGAGGGCCTGACCGCGTTCCGTGGCGTGGGACCGAAGGTGGCGGCGCTCACCTTGGCGGTCGGCTTCGGCAGGCCGGCGGTCTGCGTGGACATCCACGTCCACCGGGTCGCCAACCGCTGGGGCTACGTCGTAGCATCCACGCCGGAGCGCACCATGGCCGCCCTCGGGGCCAAGCTGCCGCAGGAGTACTGGATCGAGATCAACGAGCGCCTGGTGCCCTTCGGCAAGCACGTCTGCACCGGGCCGCGGCCGAGGTGCCTGGCCTGCCCGCTGCTGCCCATGTGCCGGCAGGTGGGCGTGGGCCGGGCTTGAAGTAGCTCGGGCTTGAGACAGGCCGCGCCGCACCAGACGCATCCGGTGCGGCGCCTGGCGAATGGCCCGGCAGGTCAGCGCGCGGGTTGGGCTGCGCTGGCGAGCGGGGCCGGAGCGGGAAGCGTCCGGCCCAGGCGTGCCCCCGCGGGGCTGGAGGTCGAGGTCTCGGCGTTCTCCGGCAGGCTGTTCTCCGCCTGCGGCGCGCTGTTGGAGGCGTTGGGCGCCGGCGGGCTCATCGCCGTGGCCGTGTTCCCTTCGGCACGCGCCGGCAAGGCCGCCGTCCCGGCCAGCAACGCGATGGCAAGCGCGAACCCGGCGCGGCGGACAGCGGCAATCCCTTGGGTCTTGATCGACATGGCCTTATTCCTCGTGTTCGGCAGGGCCGGACGGCCCCGCAACGCCGAGGACATTGCCGGTTGCAACGTTCGGCCCCGATGTCCTGCGCCATACCGATTGGCAATCTCCGCGATGCGGCCCCGGCGGGCATGGCGCCCTGCGAAGGTTGGGAACTCCCAATGTCCGGGAGATGGCCCGCCAATGCCCGTCCGCGCATAAGCGTCGATCCGAACGCGAAGCGAGCAGCCGTGGCATCCGCATCCCATCCCGAACCAATCGGCCCGTCTCCGACCGATGCGGCGGCGCAGGCCATGCGCGGCGATGCCCGCACACGGTGATGGGCCGATGGTCCGCACCGTGACGGCAGCCCTCCCGCTCCTGGCCGCCCTCGCCCTGGCCGCCTTCGCCCTGGCCGGCTGCGCGGGCTACGAGGCG
>CAXTTB010000531.1:0-3090 GCA_964246905.1 uncultured Acetobacteraceae bacterium
CCATCAGCTCGCGGGTCAGCGCCGCCCGCGCCGCGGGGTCGAGCGCCGGGTCCGTGCAGCGCCACAGCCGGCCGCGCACGACGAAGTAGCGTCCGTCCGGGGTCACGGGGTGGCGCATTGGCCTGAACGCTTGAGCATCAAATCGCAAACAGGACAAGCATCGGGAGGCGGACATGACAAGCCTGGCGCGGATGAAACAGGGGGCCGAGCCGTTGAGCTGGGACGTGGTCCGCCACGATGAGCTTCTGGCGCTCGGCCCGGCGGCCCGGCCCGGGCAACTGCTGGCCTTGTGCCTGTCCGGTGGCGGGGTGCGGAGCGCGGCCTATTGCCTTGGCGTGCTGCAGGCCCTGGCCGGCGCCGGGCACCTGACCAGGTTCCACTACCTTTCCACCGTTTCCGGCGGCGGATATGCCGGCGCCTGGCTGCAGACGATGATCCAGCGGCACGGCGCCCAAGGGGCGCAGGAACGGCTGGCGCGGCGGGGGGATCCGGCCGCGCCGGGGAAGGACCCGCCCGAGCTGCGGCGGCTGCGGCGGTACACGAACTGGCTGACGCCTCACGGCGGGCTGCTGTCGCTCGATGGCTGGGCCGGCCTTGCGATCTATCTCCGCAACGTCCTGCTGAACTGGCTGGTGTTCGGGCCGCTGTTCCTGCTGGGCGCGCTGATTGCGGTGGCGGCCCGCACCGGGTTCTTCCTCCTGCAACCGGTTCTGAAAGGCTCGCGACCGGAGTTGCTCCCATTCCACCCCCAGTATTCCGAAGCGGCCGTGTCGCACTTCCTGCTGGTCGGACTGATTGCGCTGGTATGGGGCACCATAGGGTTCTGCAAGGGCTTGCCGAGCCGCCGCCCGCTCCGGGAAGAAGACAAGGCGCCGGCTTTCTGGGAGGTCCCGACCATCCAACACCGCATTGTCTGGCCCTCGCTGGCTTGGGCGTTCTGCACCCCCTTCGCCCTGGCGCCGGTTTGGCACTGGGTGCTGGAAGGGCCGTCATGGACACGCTGGGCGCTGCCGCTGTTGTTCGCCGGGGGCAGCGTCGCCGGATACCTCGTTGCGGCTCTCACGCGGCCGGCGGGAACGCCGTCCTATTGGAGCAACCTGTTTCCTTGGGTCGCGGGCAGCATCGCCGGGGCGCTCATGCTCTATGCCGGAGTGCTGCTCGCCAGGATGTGCGCTGTCCGGGCGCTGCCGTATGATCTCGCCGCGGAGATTCTGGTGATCGCGGGACCGGCTTGGCTGCTGCTGTCCTGCGCCGTGCTGTCCGCGGTGCACGCCGGGCTGCGCGTCCCTTCCGGCTGGCCCAGGACCGGCCAGGCGGCTGACGCGTTCTCCGACCTGGATGTCGAGTGGATGGCGCGCATCACCGCCGTGCGGCTGCGCGTCGGGCTGGCCTGGGCGGTCTTCGCGTTCTGCGTCCTGACGCTGGAGCGCCTGGTGAGGGACCAGGATGTCACGGCGCTGCGCCATGCGCTGGTCGTGGCGCTCGCCGCCGGGCCTGCGGCGGCGTGGCTGGGCAAGCAGGCATTCAGCCAGGTCGATGCGCTGCTGAGCGGCAGGCCCAAGGTGATCACCTGGGACCTGCTGCTGCGCGCCGCCTCGCTGGTCTTCGCGGCTGCCGTGTTCTCGGAGGCCGGCGTCGTCGTCGGGTTCGTGCTGACGCGGCTGCAGCTCTGGCTTGCCGCCCACTGGGATCAACTCTGGCTCCTCGCCCGCTGGCATTCCAGCCCGTTCGCGGTCGCCGCCGTCGCCCAGGCCCTGTTCGGCGTGGCCATGGCCTCCGTCCTCGGCACTGCCGACACATGGATCAGGACCAACCGCTTCTCGATGCACGGCGTGTACCGGGACCGGCTCGTGCGGGCCTTCGTCGGACCGGCGCGGGCGGCGCCGGGCGCCCCCCAGCCCCGCGGCGCCCCGCGCCCCGCCGCCCCGGGCCGCGCCGTGGACCCGACCGACAACCCGCCGCTCAGCGCGCTGGTCCCGGAGCGGGGAAGGCCGTGCCTGTTCCCGGTGATCAACGCCACGCTGAACCTGAGCGCGCCGCGGCAGGCCGAGTGGGCGGACCGCAAGGCCGCGCCGTTCACGCTGACGCCGCTGCATTGCGGGGCGGCCCATCTCAACCGCCGCTCCGGCCAGTACGTCGCCACCGCCCAGTATGCGGGGTCGGCGCCCGACGGGATCTCCCTGGGCACGGCGATGGCGGTGTCCGGGGCGGCGGTCAGCCCGAACTGGGGCTACCACTCCTCAAGCCTGACGGCCTTCATCATGACGCTGTTCAACGTGCGCCTGGGCGCCTGGCTGCCCAACCCGGCACGCCCGCAGGACGCGGCCCGCCAGCGCGCGGCGACGGGCTGGCGGCTGCTCAAGGACGAGCTGTTCGCGCAGACGGATGACCGCCGCGGCTACGTCTATCTCTCGGACGGCGGGCACTTCGACAACCTGGGCGTTTACGAGATGCTGCGGCGGCGCTGCCGGCTGATCGCCGTGGTCGATGCCACGCGGGACCCGGACGGGGGATGCGCCGACCTGGGCGCGGTCATCGGCAAGGCGCGGATCGACATGGGGGTGCAGATCTCCATGGCGCCCGCAGACGCGGAGACCGGGATGCCCGTCCAGGAGGAGGACGGCTTGAGCATGGGCCTGATCCGCTACCCCGGCGGCGCGCGCGGCGTGCTGCTGCTGCTGAGGCCGGCGCTGACCGGCGACATGCCCGTGGACGTGCGGGCCTACCACGCGCAGAACCGCAGCTTTCCCAACGAGGCGACCACCGAGCAGTGGTTCACCGAAGCGCAGTTCGAAAGCCACCGCGCCCTGGGCGAGCACCAGGCGGGGCTGGCGCTCGCCCGCATGAAGAACGGCCTGGCCAGGACATGCGTCATGGCGCTGCGGACGGGATGCAGGGAGCCTGCTTGAGTGCCTGGCGGCTAAGGGCCGGCGCGGAAAAGACCTGCCGGACCGACCCGCTAGAGCAAATCGCGGGACGCTTGGGACAAGCGGCCTGCGTGAAGATGCTCGTCAAACAGAAAGCTACAGCGTTTTGCGTCCCAACAGGGACGCAAAACGCTATAGCCGCCCGCAACCGCCACGACACTGG
>CAXTTB010000532.1:0-3083 GCA_964246905.1 uncultured Acetobacteraceae bacterium
GCGCAGGCGACGGACATGGCGGACTGGCTGCCGCATGACCTGCTGCTCAAGCTGGACCGCTGCCTGATGGCGCACGGCGTCGAGGGGCGCACGCCGCTGCTGGACCCCGCCGTGACCGCGGCGGCGTACCGCCTGCCGGACGGGATGAAGGTGCGGGACGGGCGCGGCAAGTGGCTGCTGCGGCAATGGCTGGCCCGGCACATGCCGGCGGCACGTCCCTTCGCGCCCAAGCAGGGCTTCACCGTGCCGGTCGGCGCCTGGATCGCCGGGCAGGGCGCACGGCTGGGTCCCTTGGTCGCAGCGCAGCCCGGCGTCGCGGAGGTCGCCGACCCCGCCCGCGTCGCCGCCCTGTTCCGCGCGGCCGGGTCGCGGCGGGAGGGGTTCGCGGCGTGGACGCTGCTGTTCTACGCCTTGTGGCACCGCGCCCATATCATGGGGCTGCCGCCGGAGGGCGACGTGTTCGAGGCGCTTGCCAGCTAGGAGCCATGCCATGCCCGCCCATTACGACCTGCTGATCCGCGGCGGCGCCTGCGTGCTGCCTTGGGGCGAGTTCGCCATCGATGTGGGCGTGCGCGGCGGGCGGATCGCGGCGCTGGGTGCTGCGGGGGCCACGGCGGACCGTGTGCTGGACGCCGCCGGGCTGCATGTGCTGCCGGGGCTGATCGACCCGCATGTGCACCTGCGCGATCCCGGCGACCCGGCCATCGAGACGATCCCGACCGGCACCAAGGCCGCGGTGCTGGGCGGCCTCACGGCGGTGTTCGACATGCCGAATACGTCGCCCTCCATCACCGGGGCGGACCGGCTGGCCTGGAAGCAGGAGTACGTGGAGCAGAACGCCTGGTGCGACATGGGGCTTTATGTCGGGGCGGCGAAGTCGAACATCCCCGAGTTGGCCGCGCTTGAGCTTGGGCGCGGCGTGTGCGGCGTGAAGGTGTTCGCGGGCAGCTCCACCGGCGACCTGCTGGTGGACGACGACGCCTCGCTGGAGGCGGTGATGCGCAGCGGGCGCCGCCGGGTGTCCTACCACAGCGAGGACGAGGCCCGGCTGCAGGCCCGCAAGGGCATGTTCAAGTCCGGCGACCCCTATGCCTGCCACATGGAGTGGCGCGACGAGGAGTGCGCCTTCCTCGGCACGAGGCGCCTGATGGCGCTGGCGCGCAAGACCGGGCGCCCGGCGCATATCCTGCACGTCTCCACGGCGGAGGAGCTTGAGTACCTCGGCGGTTTCCGCGACGTGGCGACGGTGGAGCTGCTGGTGAACCACCTGACGCAGGTGGCGCCCGAGGTATACGAGCAGCTTGGCGGCTTGGGCGTGATGAACCCGCCGATCCGCGGGCGCCGCCATTGGGAGGCCGCCTGGGCGGCGGTGCGGGACGGCACGGCGGATACCATCGGCTCCGATCACGCGCCGCACGCTTTGGCTGCGAAGCGGCGTCCGTGGCCGGAGTGCCCGGCCGGGCTGACCGGGGTACAGACGCTGGTGCCGGTCATGCTGGACCACGTGGCCGCGGGCCGGCTGTCGCTGGCGCGCATGGTGGACCTGATGTGCGCCGGGCCGGCCCGGGTGTACGGCGCGGTGGGCAAGGGACGGCTGGCGGTCGGCTACGACGCGGACTTCACCCTGGTGGACCTCAAGTGCCAGCGGGTCATCGAGGACAGTTGGATCGTCTCGCCCTGCGGCTGGACGCCGTTCCACGGCATGAAGGTGACGGGCTGGCCCATGGCGACCGTGGTGCGCGGCCAGGTGGTGATGCAGGACGACGAGGCTCTGGGCAGCCCCGTCGGCCGGCTCGTGCAGTTTCGCGGTTGATTACTTGAGCGTCAGGGTGATGCCGTCCGCCGAGCCTTGCAGGCGGGCGCCGCGGGTCGTCTGGTCCACCCGGATCTGCACGCCCTTGTCGTTGCGCAGCACCTGGCCGCCGATGCCGTTCACCAGCGTCGCCTCCCCGGTGGCCGCCACGTAGGTGCCGCTGAAGTCCTGCAGCCGCTTCAGGCCATACACCCGGCCGCGCCCCGTGACCTTCGAGTAGCCCACGTCGGCGACGGTGACGCCGCTCACCGAGAAGTGGTGGCTCCGGCCGCCGAAGCGCAGCACGCCGTCGCCCCAAGTGTAGCCTACCCCCGCCGCGGCGCCCTGGGCGGACAGGAAGATGGTGCCCGACACCGGGCCGGACACGGCGGGGTCCGGGCGCTGCGCCATGGCGGGTGCTGTGGCCATCACCGCGGCGGCGGCGAGGGCGAGGGACAAACGACGGGTGAGGTTCATGGCCTGCTCCAACAGAATTGCAGCGCACAACGCCAACAAATGATGATCGTTGCGCACCCTGGCTCCTTACATCCATGCGAAGGACGATGGACAGCCTTGCAACCGCTAAAACCCAGCGGTGAGCGATTTTGGCCAGCGGGCGTGTCGGTATTGCTCCTGTGCCAGCGTGGGCGGCGGGGTGTCCGACACCGGCTGCTGCGGCATCGGCAGGGCGGCCGGGTTGATCCAGCAGTCCACGACGCCGAGGCTGCGGGTGCAGAACGGGCCGGGGTCGGGCGGCGGGTCGATGGGCGCGCAGTAGGTCAGGCCGCGGTCCAGCCGGACGATCGAGCAGTCCCGCCCGCTGACGGCGGAGACGCCGATGTCGCCGATGCCGCGCCCGAACACGATCACGGAGGCGAGGTCGGCCCCGAGCAGCGCGCCGGTCGGCTCCACCCAATGGGCGCAGCCGGGGAAGAGGAACAGCAGAACGAGGGTGATGGCGCGCATGGGATGCATCTCACCACGGCGGGATGAACAAAGGGTTACGCCCAGTTTGCTCTTCCCCCCGGTTTGCTCACCCGTGCCGCCGTCGCTATGGTCCGCCCGCACGGCGCGACGCGCGCACAGATCACAAGGGGCCGGGCGTGGCTGACATCTTCGACGAGGTGAACGACGACCTGCGGGCCGAACGGGCCAGGCGGTTCGCGCTCCGCTATGGCTGGCTGCTGGCGCTGCTCGCCGGGGCGCTGGTTGCGGGCGCGGGCGCGTGGCAGGCCTGGCGGTGTCACGCGGCGCGGCAGGCGAACGAGGTGGCGAGCTCCTACCTGGGCGC
>CAXTTB010000533.1:0-3079 GCA_964246905.1 uncultured Acetobacteraceae bacterium
GCTGGACGCCAAGGCGCCGCCCGGCGCCCCGCTGCCCGGCGGCAACGCCCGGACGTTCGACTGGTCCGTGCTCCGCGGCTGGACTGCGCCCGCGCCCTGGCTGCTGGCCGGCGGCCTCACCCCGGGCAACGTCGCGGAGGCCGTGCGCGTGTCCGGCGCCACTGCGGTCGATGTGTCGTCCGGCGTGGAGCGGAGCCGCGGCGTGAAGGACGCCGGGCTGATCCAGGCTTTCGTCCGGAACGCCAGGGCTAGATCCAGCCCCGCCGCTTGAACCACAGCAGCGGCAAAAGCCCGCTCAGGACGATGACGGCCAGGCCGTAGGCGTAGCCGTAGTGCCACTCCAGCTCCGGCATCGTCTTGAAGTTCATGCCGTAGATGCTGGCCATCAGCGTCGGCGGCACGCCCACCACGGAGACGACGGTCAGGACCTTGATGCCGTTGTTCTGCTCGATGTTGATGAAGCCCAACGTTGCGTCCAGCAGGAACTGCACCTTGTTGGTCAGTTGGATGTCGTAGTCGGACAGCGACGCGATGTCCTGGCGCAGCGTCTTGAACCGGGGCCGCAGGGACGCGGGTATCCAGTCCGCGGCGGTGTCGTCCGTGTAGAGCACGATGCGGTTCACCCCGAGCAGGCTGTCCCGGATGTTGGACACGCGCTCCCCGGCGGTGCCCACCGCGCGCAGCGTCGCCCGGAGCTGCATGTCCATGCGCGCCGCGTTCGGCGTGCCGCCGCGTTCCGGACGGAACACCCGGCGCGAGATGGAGTCGAGGTCCGCGCCCACGTGCTCCAGGATGTCCGCCAGCCGGTCGATGATCGCCTCCAGCAGCCCCAGGAACGCCGCCACGCTGCAGGGCTGCGCGGCGCTGCCGACGAACCGCTCGGCGAAGTGGTCGAACACCGGCAGATCGGCGAAGCGCACCGTCATCAGGTGCTCCGGCGACAGCACGAAGCCGAGTGGGGCCACCTTCGACAGGCCGTCCGCGTCGCGGTAGATCATCGGCGTGCTGAGGGACAGCGTCTTGCCCTCGCTCGACAGCCGGCTGCTGCTCTCGATCTCGGCCAGGTCCGCCTCCGCCGGCACCCGCAGCCCGGTCATCCGCTCCGCGGCAGCGCGTTCCTGGTCGGTCGGGTCCAGCAGGTCGATCCAGACGGGCGCAGGCCCCGGTGGCCCGTCATGCGGCTGGAAAGAGCGGCGGGGCGCGAGGCCGGCGTTCAGGTACAGCATGGCGCATCCTACCCTGGCCCCATGCGTCTGCGAATTCCAAAGCACCAGGAGCGTGACCGGCGCCGAGCGGTGCGCTATATCCCGTGTCCAATTATGGAGAGCACGTTGCCCGAGACCGCGCCCGCCCGCACCGACTGCGCCCGAGTTGGCTCCGTGCGAAGCCGGACGCGCCCGGCCGGGCCGGGGAGTGCCGCATGAGCTGGCTCGCCGAGTACGTCCGGCCGAAGATCCGCACCCTGCTGGGCCGGCGGGAGGTGCCGGACAACCTTTGGGTGCAGTGCCCCAACTGCCAGCACATGCTGTTCGCCAGCGACCTGGCGCGCAACCTCAAGGTCTGCACGGCCTGCGGCTTCCACATGCGCCCGACCGCGGCGGAGCGCCTGGCCTTCACCTTCGACGCCGACCCCGGCTTCACCCGCATCGAGCTGCCGCGCGTGCCGCTCGACCCGCTGCGCTTCCGCGACAGCAAGCGGTATGCCGACCGGCTGAAGGAGGCGCGGGAGAAGACCGGCCTCGACGACGCGGTCCTGGTCGCGCACGGCGCCATCGGCGGCCACCGCGCCGTGGTGGCGGCGCAGGCGTTCGAGTTCATGGGCGGCAGCATGGGCGCGGCGGTGGGGGAGGCCATCGTCGCCGCCGCCCGGCTTGCGGTGCTGCAGCAGGCGCCGTTGATCGCCTTCACCGCGAGCGGCGGCGCCCGGATGCAGGAGGGCGCCGTCAGCCTGATGCAGATGCCGCGCACCACCATCGCCACCCGGCTGGTCAAGGAGGCCGGGTTGCCGTTCATCACCGTGCTGACGGACCCCACGACCGGCGGCGTCACCGCGAGCTTCGCCATGCTGGGCGACCTGCAGATCGCGGAACCCGGCGCGCTGATCGGCTTCGCCGGCAGCCGGGTGATCGAGCAGACGGTGCGGGAGACCCTGCCGGACGGCTTCCAGCGCGCCGAGTACCTGCACGCGCACGGCATCCTCGACATGGTGGTGCCGCGCGCCGAGATGCGGGACACGCTCGCCCGGCTGATCGGCCTGCTGCGCGTGCCGATGGAGGCGCCCGCCCTGCCGGCGCTGCCGCCCCCGGTCCTGCCGGAGCCAGCCGCCGCATGAGCCAGGCCCTGACCCCGAGCCGCCCCCAAAGCAGGATCGAGCCGATCATCGACCGGCTGCACGGCCTGCACCCCCGGCTGATCGACCTCAGCCTCGACCGGCTGGAGCGCCTGCTGGCGCTGCTGGGCCATCCGGAGCGCCGGCTGCCGCCGGTGATCCACGTCGCGGGCACCAACGGCAAGGGCAGCACCTGCGCCTTCCTGCGCGCGATGGCGGAGGCCGCCGGGCTGCGCACCCATGTTTACACCTCGCCGCACCTGGTGCGGTTCAACGAGCGGTTCCGCATCGCCGGCCGCCTGGTGTCCGACGCCGCCCTGGCGGAGGCGCTGGAACACGTCGAGCAGGTCAACGACGGCGCCGCGATCACGGTGTTCGAGGTGATCACCGCCGTCGCCTTCCACCTGTTCGCGCAGGTTCCGGCCGACCTCTGCATCCTGGAGGTCGGGCTGGGCGGACGCGGCGACGCCACCAACGTGATCCGCGCCCCGGCCGCCTGCGCCGTCACCTCCATTTCCATGGATCACCGCGACCTGCTCGGCGACACCCTGGCGGCGATCGCGGCGGAGAAGGCCGGCATCGCGAAGTGCGGCGTCCCCTTGGTAACGGGCGCGCAGCCGGCCGAGGCGTTCGCGGCCTTGTCGGACGCCGCCGTGCAAGCCGGCGCCCCGCTCCTGGCGCGCGGCCGGGATTGGGAGATCGCCGAGGTTGGCGCCGGGCTGCGGTTCAGCGACTCGCGGGGCGCCGGCT
>CAXTTB010000534.1:0-3074 GCA_964246905.1 uncultured Acetobacteraceae bacterium
CTCGGCCCCATCCATCCGGACCCGGCGGCGGGGCAGCAGACGCGCCCAACGGCGCCGGGCCGGGGGTGGTGGGACAGCCTCGCCGACGCGCGAGCGTGCCCATGCCATTGCCCAAGTCGCCAGCAGCCCTGACAGCGCCAGCAGGACCGCACCCGCCACCACGCCGGCCAGCCCGCTGGACCGGGCCTCGGCGCCGAGCGGCGTCGCAACCAGCGCGCCGAGCAGCAGCAGGACGGCGCCGTAAGCGCCGCTCAGCCGGCGGAGGAGGCGCAGCGTGCCGACTGCATCCGGCCAAGGGTCCAGCCCACCGACATCATGCGCCGCCGGCGGCGGGTGCAGCGCGTTCAACGCGGCTCGCGGCCTCTCACCCCGCTACCGCGCGCAGCGCATCGAGCGCGGGCTGAAGGTGACGACGCAGCGGGCGAGCGTGTTGGACGTGATGTTGTGGACCCGGGCGACATACCCGGCCTCCGTCGCGTCCAGCACGGTGAAGCCGTACTCGGAGCGGTCGGCGGTCGCCCGGATCAGCACGGTGGGCGTCCCCGCGACGCCGGGCAGGGCGTAGGCCGCGCCGGCGTTGCTGCCGGTGGTGTCCGGCACGAAGGCCTGCGGCTGGTTGCCGTCGTTGTTGTCGAGCAGCGTGCCGGAGTTGCCGACGACCAGTTGCGGCGCGTAGTCGGCGTTCTGGAAATCGACGACCTGGAACTGGTGGTCGTGGCCGGAGATCAGCAGCTTGACCTGCGCCGGCACCGCGCCGGGCGTCAGGCCGTCGAACACCGACTGCTGCGTGGCGTCGCCGCCCGCGAGGTTGCCGCCCAGCTTGGCCGGGCGGATGTCGTAGGTCGATTTGTGCGTGATGTAGAGAAGGTTGCGGTGGGCCAGCGGCTCCAGCACGGCGGCGAGCTGATCCTTGTAGATGTCCGGCAGCCGCCGCCCGTCGGTGGACACCGTCTTGAGGTCGGGCGCGCTGGTGTTCGAATCGCTGGAATCGAACATCACGAGCGACACCCGGCCCGCCCGCACGACGTAGGGCGGCGTGTAGTCGTACGGCGTCAGCGGCCCGACGGCGCCCGGCGCCCCGGCCATCGGCACGTAGGGTCCCGTGCAGTCCACCGCGCCCTGGTCGTATGGATGCACGTCGAGCAGCCGGAACCAGCCCCGCGCCCCGCGGTTGCAGCTCTCGTGGTTGCCGCGGCTCAGCGCCAAGGGAGCCGCGGCGATCAGGGTCTTCGCCGGGCCGAACCAGTCGGCGTTCCAGGAGTCCCAGTTGTCGAAGGCGGGGTTGTCCGCGCAACCGGCGAAGCCCGTGGGGCAAGGCTGCTCGCGGTAGAAGAAGTCGCCGACGTGGACGACCAGGTCCGGCTTGAAGGTCGCCGCGTAGTTCGACAGGAACTCCAGCGGGAACTGCTGCGGGTCGTTGCAGTTCTGCGTGCCGGACACGTTGGCCGTGACCCGGCAGCCGGTGTCGCCCACCACCAGGATGCGGCGTGGATGCGCCACCGGCATCTTGAGCGCGACGCCCGCCACGTCCGCGCCCACATGGCCGAAGGCCGGGATCGGCGCGCTCTCGCACATCAGGACGGGGAAGTAGGTCTTGGGCGCATCCGCCGCGGTGGTCACGGGGCCGCGCTGCGTGAGCGGGACCGGCCTGCCATCCACGGAGGCAGACGGACAGCCGTTGCCCGGATCGTCCTCGATGGCGCGGATCAGCACCGTGTCGTCAGGGGCGAACTGAACCCATTGATTGACCACCGCAGCGCGTGCGTGGCCGGCGGACAGCATCCCGCCGGCCAGCGCGGCCGCAACGCAAACTCGTGACAGCATCAATCCAGCCCCCTCTTTGCGCCGGGTTACACTGGCCGATCCAGCACGGGCTGTTAAGCTTGGGTTACGATTTTTAGGGGCGGTTGAACGTGGGCGGCGGGCGTGCCGCTACTTTGGATGGCGTGGCGCCTCGGGGCCGTGGCGTCCGGATGCGCGGGCGCCGCCGTCCGGCGGACCCTGGTGGTCGCCGGCGTCGTTGGCTCCCTTCTGCTGCTGCCGCTCGCGCTCCCGGTGATGGTGGGTCTCCGGCTTGTCGGCGTTCTGGTGGCTGCTGCCGGGGCCGCCCACGGTGCGGTCGGCGTGCTCGTTCTTGGTGTTCTCGGTCATTGGTTGCTCCTTCTGGCCGGGGTTCAACGCAAGCGGGGCCGGTGCGTTCGCCGGGCTTGCCATCCCGCCGCCGGAGGCTTTTCATGCCAAGCGATATCGCGCACTCGCCGGACCAGCACGGCATGACCCCCCGGAGAGGCAACCCCCAATGACCGAGATCTGGCGCCTCTCCGCCACAGCCCTGTCCCAAATGGTCCGGCGGCGGGAGGTTTCGGCGCGGGAGGCCGCCGACGCCGCGCTGGCCCGGCTCGATGCGGTGAACGGGCCGATCAACGCCGTGGTGGAGCACCGTCCGGCGGAGGTGCGGGCGGCGGCCGACCGGATCGACCGGGCCATCGCCGCGGGGGAGGACCCGGGCGTGCTGGCCGGCGTGCCCGTCACCGTGAAGGTGAACGCCGACCAGGCCGGCTTCGCCACCACCAACGGCGTGACCTTGCAGCGCGACCTGGTGGCGCAGGCCAACAACCCCGTGGTGGACAACCTGCTGCGCGCCGGGGCGGTGCTGCTGGGGCGGACCAACGCGCCGGCCTTCTCGCTGCGCTGGTTCACCACCAACCTCCTGCATGGCGACACCCGCAACCCGCGCGACCCGGCGCTGACTCCCGGCGGGTCCTCCGGCGGCGCCGCGGCGGCAGTGGCGGCGGGGATCGGGCACCTGGCGCACGGCACCGACATTGCCGGGTCGATCCGCTACCCCGCCTATGCCTGCGGCGTGCACGGGCTGCGCCCGTCGCTCGGGCGGGTGCCGGCCTACAACCCGGTGCTTCCGGAACGGGGGATCGGGCCGCAGCTCATGGCGGTGTCCGGACCCATCGCCCGCACGGTGGCAGACCTGCGCCTGGGGCTTGCGGCCATGGCGGCGGCGGATGTGCGCGACCCCTGGTGGGTGCCGGCGCCGCTGGAAGGGCCGCCGGGCCGTACGC
>CAXTTB010000535.1:0-3069 GCA_964246905.1 uncultured Acetobacteraceae bacterium
AAGTAGGTCCAGCCGAGCCATGTATCAGAGTGCTGCCGCATGTAGTCCAGCATATATGAGAGCGCGGTCAAGCACTCTTTCTGAGCGGACCCGCCAAACTCTCCAAGAAAGGCTTGATGTTTGTTCTGCTGCATCCACTGCGTCACCGATTCAAGCGCAGCAACCCCCACCGAGGTGTCTGGGCATTCTGCATGGGTGCCTGTGTTCCCTGAATCCACATACTGATGCACCTCAAAGGCAAAGTTCCCGGCTGGATCGACTATGCCCTTCCAAATATCGCCGTCTGCCACGAACTTTGACGCGCTGCTCCATTGCGATGACGGAACCAGGATCCGATTGCGCGCTCCTGCCTGTCGGATGCGGATGACCGCCGCCTGGGCCGCGTGCTGCCACTGGCGGGCGCCGATATCGTGAGGCTCGTTCATCAGACCAAAGATGATGCGGTCGTCTCCACCGTAAACCGCAGCCAATCGCCCCCAAACGTCTGCGAAGCTTGCTTCCGGAACCGCGGCCGAGCCGATGATCTGATTGCGGTAACGTGCGTAATTGTGCAGGTCGAGAATGACCGTCGCGCCGCGTCGAACGATACCTTGCACGGCATCATCAAGTCGCTGGGCCTCATTGTGATCGAACGGTCTGTTAAGAATTGGTTGCAACCGCTCCCAAATGAGGCCTAAGCGAATGGTATTCATTTTTTTATCTAAGAAGTATTCTATATCTTTCTCATTCGGATAGAAATAATCTAAATCTGCTTTGCCTGGCAATACTTGGTCGGCAAATGTTGCAGAAGGCAGGTTTACGCCCTCAAGAGGAGATCGCGCCAGACATGGAGAATTAAAGTGAGCAAACACAGCGCATAGAACGTGAATACATATATTGCCTATTTTTGATTTCAACATATATTTATACCAAGAAAGATTTTATATTAGATTAGTAGATCATAAGACATATTTACGATCCATCAAAACCCTAGCCTGTTTGCCAGCCGATCTATCTCCACCGGATGACGAGGTTTTCCTACACTTCATGTAACTATCTGGGAAGCAGTCCCCTTCATGATGCGTCGGAAACAAGCAGGGCCAGACATTCACGGCATTGACCGATGCCACCTCACGATCCGGCGCCGACCGGGCGACCTGTTTTGCCACCTGTATGGAGAGCAGTGCGGCCCGATGACGGTTCGCGCCCAGTCCACCAACCCGGGAGCCACGCTGGACGCCGGGCGACGTCGCGATCAGGCGGCGCTCCGTTGACGTGCCGCAGATCTTGGGCCACTGGTTCTCGCCTTGCCGCCGCCAGGTTTGGCCGCTGCCATGGCCAGCTTGGACACCACCAACCCGGCGGCGTCCTGTGACAGCGTGCACTGGGTCCGCATCGTCCGATGCCATGAGGACGTGCATGAGATGTTATGCCGGTCTTGCGCAGTGCGTGTCAGCCATCCAGCCAGGAACTGGAGCATGTAGGCGTCAGTCCAGACAGCCTTTTGCGCCGGGCGGGCAGGCGGCTGCCAGCCTCACGGAATGTGCCGTCGAGTCTCCAGTGCAGGAGATTTTCTACGGCCCACTACGCGCGGATTGCCTGGCCCAGCGGCGCGGAGCACGTATCCGACGAGCGCGCCGGGCTGGACGACAGCGGCCGGAAAGTCGAGCAGCTTGAGAAGCTGGCTGCTGCACACGATCGCCCGCCGTTCCCCGTTCACCATGCGCCGAGCCTTCGACACGGTGTTGAACTTGGCATCGAGGCGCGCAGCCAGTCGCGCGATGCCTGCCGCTGTGTCTCGCAAGGACAGGCCTGACCTGCCTGCCTCCTGCCGGACTGGGCGCAAGGAGGCCACCGAACGAGCGGCGAGGCGGCCCATCCATGACAGCGAACCTCCACATCGCGTCGCGCGTCCGCGGCCATCTTTGGTCGAGGTCGTCGCAGGCCAATCTGACCTGGTGGCGGCAGGGCGACGGCGCCCCACATAGGTCCGCATGGACCGCAGCTTCCCGATGACCCGCGCCGCCGGGCTGACCCGCCTCGACGCTTTTGCCCCGCGCATGGGCCGCGCCTACGCCGGAGGGCGCAACACCGACAAGGGGCCGGAGCAGGAGGCCACGACCGCTGCCTTGTCTCCCTACCTGCGCCGCCGTCTGCTGCTGGAGCAGGAGGCGGTGGACGCGGCGCGCGCCATGCACGGGCCGGGTGCCGATCAGTTCGTGCAGGAGGTGTTCTGGCGCAGCTACTTCAAGGGTCATCTGGAAGCCCGGCCGGCGCTGTGGTCCGAATATCGGCGCCAGGCCGCGGAGGGCCGCGCCAGGCTGGCTGCCAACGCCGGGCTGCGCCTCGCCTTCGAGCGGGCGGTGGACGGGCGCACCGGCATCGACGGCTTCGACGACTGGGCGCGGGAGCTGACGGACACCAACTGGCTGCACAACCATGCCCGGATGTGGTTCGCTTCCATCTGGATCTTCACGCTGCGGCTGCCTTGGGCGCTCGGCGCGGACCACTTCATGCGCAACCTGCTGGACGGCGATCCGGCGAGCAACACGCTGTCCTGGCGCTGGGTCGCCGGGCTGCACACACGCGGCAAGCCCTATGCCGCGCGGGCGGAGAACATCCGGCGCTACACGGACGGCCGCCACGACCCGACCGGCTTGAACGAGGAGCCGGCTGCCCTGGAAGAGCCGGACATGCCGCCGGTCCGCCCGTTGCCGCCAAGCGACGCCCCGCCCGAAGGCGACGCGGCGCTGCTGCTGCACCTGGACGACCTGCATCCAGAGAGCCTGCCGCTCGGACGGGCGCGGGTCGTGCGGGTCGGCGGACTTCTGGCCCATGCCGAGGGCGCGGTCCATCGGGTCCAGCAGGCCGACCGTGAGGCGATGGCCGACGCGCTGGCCCGGGCGGCGGCGCACTTCGGCTGCCCGGCGGACATGGCGGCGCCGGGCTGGGCCGCGGACCTGCCCGTGGTGACGGCCTGGGCGCCGGTCGGCCCGTCTGCCGACGCGTTGCCGCCGGGGACGCTGCGGGTGCGCCGGCGCTGGGCCGACGCGGCCTGGCCCCGGGCGACGCGCGGCGACGTCCAGATGC
>CAXTTB010000536.1:0-2733 GCA_964246905.1 uncultured Acetobacteraceae bacterium
TCTCCTGATGACGGACTCTACTTCAAACCGGGGGCATTCTAGGAGGCAGGGTCACTCGTTCCCCGACAGCGACTTGATGTAGGCGACCAGGCGGAACAGGTCCGCCTCGGTCACGACGCCGGAGAAGCCCGGCATCCGGTTGTCGTAGCCGGCCACGACGTCCTGCGCCGGCATCAGGATGCTGTCCCGGACGTACTTGTCGTCCGCCACCACGACCCGCCCGTCGCTCAGCGGCACCGGATGGCCATACACGCCGTCGAGCGGCGGGGCGCGGACGCTGCTGTAGCCCTTGGTGCGGTCCGCGGCCTCGGCCTGGCCGCGCCCCTCCGCCTGGTGGCACCCGCTGCAGCCGTAGCGGGTGAACAGCGCGCGCCCCTGCGCCACGAGGCTCACGGACGCGGCGTTGCCGGCCAGCCATCGCTCGTAGTCCGACGGCGTCTGCACGACGACCTCGCCCCCCATGGCGGAGTGGTCCATGCCGCAGAACTGGGTGCAGAACAGGTGGTAGGCGCCCGGCTCGGTCGCGGTGAACCACAGGCTCTCGTAGCGGCCCGGCAGCACGTCGTGCTTGATGCGGAAGGCGGGGATGGCGAAGTCGTGGATCACGTCCTCGCTGGTCATCAGCAGCTCGACGGCGCGGCCCACGGGGACGTGCAGGGCGTTGATCTCCCGCTGCCCGCCGGGGTGCTCGGCCTTCCACATCCACTGCTTGCCGACGACCGAGATGCGGAGCGCGTCCCGCGGCGGCTGGAACTGGCGGACGTAGAGGTTGGCGCCCCACAGGAAGAGGCCGAAGAACAGCACGAGGGTGGCGCCGGTCCAGGCGATCTCGAACCGCCAGGTCTTCTCCTCGGGCCGCCCGCGGTCCTCCGTGTTGGTGTGGCGCCAGCGCGCCACGTAGAGCAGCATCAGGCCGAACACCAAGGCCAGCACCAGGACCGTGCCGCCCAGCAGGGCGAACAGCAGCAGGTCCACCTCCGGCGCGTTGGCCGACGCGGCGGGGAGCGACAGGGCGTTCACGACGGGCGCCTCGGGCGGTGCGCCAGCCAGAGCGTGCCGCCGATGCACAGCGCGGTCAGCAGGGCTGCGATGCGGAGCAGCTTCTCGACCGCGAGCGTGTAGCGCCCCGTGGCGGCGTCGAAGTGGAAGCACAGCAGCAGCACCGGGTTCGCCGCCGCCTGCCCGCCCGCCCCGGCCAGGCGCCCCGCATCGCGGAGCGCCCCGGGATCGTAGCCGCCGCCGAGCACGTAGCCGGCCACCAGCCCGGACGGCGACACCACCGCGACGCCGGACGGGTGCAGGATCTGCCTGAGCGCCGGGTCGGGGCGGAAACGGAAGCCGGCGGCCTCGGCAATCGCCCCGGTGCTGGCCGCCGGCCCGGTCAGGCGGTGCCCGTCCGGGACGTGTGCCGCCGCGGCCTCCTCTGGCCCCTCCGCCGGGTCCACCGACAAAAAGGCGAGGCCATAGTCCCGCCCGGCCTGCAGGCCGCTCCGCGCCAGTGCCGCGTCCAGGTCGTCCCGCACGGTGCCGCACAGGTTCGGGCAACGGAAATAGCCCGGCGCCAGCACCAAGGGCAGCCCGCCCGCGACCCGGCGCAGCGTCGTGCCCTGCCCGTCCGCCTCCCGCAGCGGCGCGTCCATCGGCAGCGGCGCACCCTGCCGCTGCACCCACTCCAGGTCGTCAAGCCGCCCCCCAGCCCAGGCGGGCGCCGCGAGCAGCAGCAGCACGAACAAGAACCTCACCGCCGCACCCAGCCCGGCGCCGTCGGCCAGTCCGCGATGCCGTGTGCCGCCACGTCCCGCATCGCGTCGTCGATGGGCATGTGCACGCGGCTGCGGTCCCGGTCGAGCCAGTAGGCGCCGTTGAGCTGCTGCAACTGCTCCGCCCGGAACTGCGCCATGTCCGCCGCCACATCCGGTTGCAGATGCGGCGCAGGGAAGGTGGCGTTGGTCGGCGGCGCCAGCAGCTTGTCGCTCGTGGCGCCGGGATAGAGCCATGCGGCGAAGCCCAGCATCCCGCCCAGGACCAGCAGCATCAGCACGCCGGCCACCAGCAGGGCGCGGAAGCCCACATCGCTGCCCTCATGCCGCGCGGGCGGCAAATTGTCTTGGTCGTATTCCTGTTCCGGTCCGCCCGCCGCCGGGCGCGGCAGCAGCCGGACCAGCCCGACCGCCAGCACAGCCGCACCCAGCCAGGCCGCCCCGGTCCGCACGATTGGCCTCAGCTCACGCATGGACCGCTCCGACCCGGCGCAAAGCGACTGCCGCCGCCAACCCACCGACCCCGGCCAGGCAGGCGAGCGCCGCGAGCAAGGTCAGGACGGCGTGCGTCCCCGGCGCCTCCGGCAGCACGGTCCACCACGCCCGCAGCACCGCCAGCGCCGCCAGCAGCGCCGCCACGCCGGTCAGCGCCCGGGCGCTGCGCCGGGCGCGGGCGGAGAGCAGGACCGCCATCGGCACCACCGCGTGGCCCAGCGCCACCGCCGCCATCACCCAGCCCCAGCCGCCCTGGGCACGCAGCCTGTACCAGGGCACCTGCTCAGTCAGGTCGTTCTGCCAGACGATCACCACCTGCATGAAGTTGAGGTAGGCCCACAGCAGTACCAGCGCGAACAGCAGCTTGCCCACGTCGTTGCGCTCTCCGCGCGCCACGCCACCCAGCAGGATCGCCGCCGCCAGGGCGAGCACGGCGGCGCCGGCGCCCGACAGCATCCCGTAGATGCTGGACACGAAG
>CAXTTB010000536.1:2743-3068 GCA_964246905.1 uncultured Acetobacteraceae bacterium
CCGACGCGCGGCTGCAGCGACATCGTGAGGTCGATGGCGGCGAACGTCGTCGTGACCGCCAGCAGGAGCAGGCCCGGCGCCGCCACCCGCTCCGCCCGTCCCGACAGCGCCGCCCAGGCGAGGCCGAGCCAGACCAGCAGGTACGCCGCCCCGCGCGCCGCGAAGAACGGCACGTTGAGGTACCACGCATTCGGCAGCCCGGCCCCGGCCCGCGCCCAGGGATACAGGTCCGGCAGGCTCAGCAGCACCGGCAGGATCAGCGGCAGCAGCAGCGGCATCGTCGCCACCCCCGCCAGCAGCCCCGGGCGCAGCGCCTCGCCCCAGC
>CAXTTB010000537.1:0-3060 GCA_964246905.1 uncultured Acetobacteraceae bacterium
GGGCGCCGGGGCGACAGGCACTGGGGCGCCAGGCACTGGGGCGACAGGCACCGGGGCGACAGGCACCGGGCCGTTCGGGCCGGGGACCATGCGGCTGAAGTCGGCGGGCGGCACGAACTCGTTCGGCCCGGCCGGGGCGAAGCTGACGCTCCCGGCCTCGATCACGTTGCGTTGGCCGGCCGCGTCCACCCCGGAGGAGCGCAGCAGGATGCCGTCGTCGCTGATGCACATGGTGCCGCGGGCGTTGTCCACCGCCACGTCCCACACCGTGCAGCGCACCGCAGCCACCATGGCGGGCGCGCGCCGGGTGAATCGCATCCGGTCGTTCAGTTGGAAATACGTCTGCGGCCCGTCCCCATACGGCACGTCCAGCACCGTCTGCTCGTCCGGCACCACCACGGCCATGCGCTGCGCCGCCTTGTCCACCAGCATGTAGCTGCGGTCGGGCAGGTCGAGCCGCATGGGGGAGCCGCCGGCCTCCGCCGTGACCCGCACCTCGACGGGCGCCGTGCCTGCGTTCACCACGCGGTACAGCACGGAGGCTTCCCGCGTCGGCGCCAGCACCGGGTGGTCCGGCGCCGCGGCGCCCGTGAGCGCCAGGATGCACGTTCCGGCCGCCGCGACAGTCCACGCGCGCCTCGTCATGCGCCAGCCTCCGCCGCATCGGCGCGCGGCGAGCGGTCGTAGAGCAGCCTGACCTCCGCCTCCAGCGCCGCCGGGTCGGGGTCGGGGAGCCATCGCGCCCGGAGGGGCACCGCCGCGGCCAACTGGGTCTTGTACTGGTCCCGCGGGATCTCGTCGGCGCCGAACTGGGCCAGGTGCTTGGTGACGAACTGCGTGTCGAGCAGGGTGTAGCCGCCCAGCCTCATGCGCGCGACCAGGTGCACCAGCGCCACCTTGGACGCATCCCGCGCCGCGCTGAACATGCTTTCCCCGAAGAACGCGCCGCCCAGCGACACGCCGTACAGCCCGCCCACCAGCACGCCGTCCTGCCGGCATTCCACGGAGTGCGCGCAGCCCCGGCGGTGCAGCTCGCCGAACAGCCGCTCGATGTCGGCGTTGATCCAGGTGTCCTCCCGCCCCGGCGCGGCCGCGGCGCAGCCGGCGACCACGGCGGCGAAGGACTGGTTGCTGGTGACCTGGTAGCGGCCCGAGAGCACGGTGCGCAGCAGCCGCTTCGGCAGGCGGAAGCCGTCCAGCGGCAGCACGCCGCGCAGCTCCGGGTCGAGCCAGTACAGCCGTGCGCCCTGCCGGGTCTCCGCCATGGGGAACAGCCCGGCGCGGTAGGCCTGCATCAGCAGCTCCGGCGTGACTTCGACGATTCTGCGCGACATGGTGGGATCGTGGCCTGCCTGCTCGGGTCTGCCAACACCCTATCACGTCCGACGGCCCCGCGGGTTCCGGACCGTAGCGATTTCCGCCCGGGCCTTAACGCCCCCCGGCTTCAGTTCCCGGACACGAAGTGCTCCAGCCAATGGATCGTGTAGTCGCCGCTTTGGAACTCCGGCGCGTCCATGATGCGGCGGTGCAGCGGCAGCGTGGTCTTGATGCCCTGGACCGCGAACTCGCCGAGCGCGCGGCGCATCCGGGCGATGGCCTCCGGCCGCGTCGGGGCGTGGACGATCAGCTTGGCGACCATGCTGTCGTAGTACGGCGGCACGACGTAGCCGGCGTACAGCGCGCTGTCCACCCGCACGCCCAGGCCGCCCGGCGCGTGGAACACGTCCACCCGGCCCGGCGTCGGCATGAACGTCTCCGGGTCCTCTGCCGTCACCCGGCACTCGATGGCGTGGCCGCGGAACTCGATGTCCGCCTGCTCGTAGCCGAGCCTGTGGCCCGCCGCCACGCGGAGCTGCTCGCGCACCAGATCGACGCCGCAGACCATCTCGGTGACGGGGTGCTCGACCTGCAGGCGGGTGTTCATCTCGATGAAGGCGAACTGCTTGTCCTGGTACAGGAACTCCAGCGTGCCGGCGTTGCGGTAGCCGAGCCGCCGCAGCCCCGCCGTCACCACGGCGCCCAGGCTGTCCCGCTCGGCGGCGGTGAGTGCCGGGGACCCGGCCTCCTCCAGCAGCTTCTGGTGCCGGCGCTGCAGGCTGCAGTCGCGCTCCCCGAAGTGCACGACGTTGCCGTGGGCGTCCGCCATCACCTGCAGCTCGATGTGGCGGGGGCGGTCGAGGTACTTCTCGATGTACACCGCGTCGTCGCCGAACGCCGTGCGCGCCTCGGTCCGCGCGACCGTCCAGGCCTCCTCCATCTCGTCCGGCGTGTGCGCCACCTTCATGCCGCGCCCGCCGCCGCCGGCCGCCGCCTTGACCAGCACGGGATAGCCGATCCGCTCCCCTACGGCGCGCGCCTGGTCCAGGTCCGCCACCGCGCCGTCGGACCCGGGCACCAGCGGCACGCCGAGCGAGGCCATCGCCGCCTTGGCCGCGATCTTGTCGCCCATCATGCGGATGTGCGCGGGCGACGGGCCGATGAAGGTCATGCCGTGCGCCTCCACCATCTCGGCGAAGCGCGCGTTCTCCGACAGGAAGCCGTAGCCCGGGTGGACCGCGTCCGCCCCGGTGACGGCGGCGGCCGACAGGATCGCCGGGATGTTCAGGTAGCTGTCCCGCGCCGAGGGCGGGCCGATGCACACGCTCTCGTCGGCCAGGCGCACGTGCATGGCGTCCGTGTCGGCGGTCGAGTGCACGGCCACGGTCGGGATGCCCAGCTCGCGGCAGGCGCGCTGGATGCGGAGCGCGATCTCCCCGCGGTTGGCGATCAGGACCTTGCCGAACACTACTCGATGACCAAGAGCGGCTGCGCGTACTCGACCGGCTCGCCGCTGGCGATCAGGATGCGGGTCACGGTGCCGGCGTGCGGCGCCTTGATCTGGTTGAAGGTCTTCATCGCCTCGATCAGCAGCACCGTCTGCCCGGCGCTCACGCTGCGGCCCACGGTGACGAAGGGCGTCGCGCCGGGTTCGGGAGCCAGGTAGGCGATGCCGACCATGGGGCTGGGGACGGCGCCGGCGGGGATCGCGTCCTCCGCAACCATCGCGGCCGGGGCGGGCGG
>CAXTTB010000538.1:0-3058 GCA_964246905.1 uncultured Acetobacteraceae bacterium
GGTGGGCGGCGGCGCGCCAAAAACGACTCTGATACCAGTCGCCCCAAAGGGCGTCGGGCCTCAGTCCTGCTCCTCCGCCGGCCGGAACAGCGTCGGGTCGATGGAGGTGCCCATGGCGGCGTAGCCGACGTCGTTGGGGTGCAGGTGGTCGCCGCTGTCATAGGCCGGCAGGATCGCCAGCATGTCCTGCGGATCGCGTATGAGCTGGTCGAAGTCGATCACCGCGTCGAACGCGCCGCTTGTGCGGATGAAGGCGTTGATCGCCTCCCGCTTCGCCTCGCCGGAGGCGGTGTAGAAGGTCGCGCCCTTGAACGGCGTCAGCGTGCAGCCGTAGATGGCCAAGCCGCGCTCATGCGCGCGGGCGATCAGTTGGCGGTAGCCGCCGATGACCTGCTCGGCGCTCACCTCCTGGGTCGGGGCATAGGTGCTGGACACGCTCACGTCGTTGATGCCTTCCAGCACGGTGACGTAGCGCACGCCCGCCTGCGTCAGCACGTCGCGGTCGAACCGCGCCAGGGCGTTGGCGCCCACCGCGTCGTTCAGCACGCGGTTGCTGCCGATGCCCGCGTTGGCCACGCCGACCCGGTTGCCGTAATGGCGGACAAGCACCCGGGCGAGGGCGTCCGGCCAGCGCGCGTTGGCATCGACGGTGGAGTTGAAGCCGTCGGTGATGGAATCGCCCAGGGCCACGACGGCCACGGCCTGCCTGCCGCCGAGGACCTCGACGTTGCTGAGGAAGGGGCGTGCCAGGATCGTAGCAGTGCCCGGCGGGAAGCTGGACGCGCCCGTGGCGTCGCCCCCCGTGACGTAGGAGGTCTGCTCGCCGACCGTGTGCTGCGTCGCCGACCCGGTGTCCTGCGGCACGTAGATGCTTACGGCCAGGTCGGACAGCGGCTGCGCGGCGAGGTCCACCGGGTCGCTGACGGCGACGGCGCCCGGGGGCACCGTGATGCCGCCCTGGCCGCCGAAGGTCACGGCGCGGTCCGTGCCGGGCACGACCGTGCTGCCGGCCCCGGCGCCCGCGACATGGACGGCGCCCACGACCAGGGACTGCGTGCTGAAGCTGTTGGTCAGGCGCACCCGGACCGCCGGCCCGCCGATGCTGATGTGGACGATCTCCCGCAGGGTCTGGTTGGCGTAGCTCGGCGGCGGGGCGAGGAGGTTGGCGATCAGGGGATCGAAGCCTTGCGGGCTGGCTTGCCAGGTCGCCACCCAATGCGGGCCGCCCGAGGCCTGGTCGTTGGCCCATGCCGCCGGCGCCAAGGATAGGCCCACCGCCAACAGGCCGGCGAGGACCGTGCCATGGCGGGCGTAGCGCAGCAGCACACTGTGCATTCTTGAATCACCTTTTCCTTGATGTCGCAGCGTCCGCCGCCCGGTGGCGCAATACGGGAAAACGATTGAGACCTGTCAACATTTTTGTTCAGCCGCGATTTTGTCCGCCCGGGATTGCTGAACCCGGCCCCGGCCTGCTTTACCCGTCCCGGTGATCGACAAGCTCGCCTACCTGGTCGCCGTGGCGCGGGAGCGCAGCTTCCGCCGGGCGGCGGAGGCGTGCGGGGTGGCGCAGCCAACCCTTTCGGCGGGGATCAAGCAGCTTGAGGAAGAACTCGGCGCCATGCTGGTCCGCCGCAGCTCCCGCTTCCACGGGCTTACGCCGGAAGGGGAGAAGGTGCTGGACTGGGCGCGGCGCATGGTGGGCGACGCCGCCGCCATGCGCCAGGAATTGCAGGCCATGCGGACCGGGCTGTCGGGCCACCTGCGGATCGCGGTGATCCCGACCGCCCTGGCCATGGTGCCCTCCTTGACCGGCCCGTGCCTCGCCCGGCACCCGGCGCTGCAGTTCACCATCCTGTCCCAGTCCTCCGCCACGGTCCTGCGGATGCTGGAGGACCTGGAGGTGGACGCCGGCATCACCTACCTCGACAACGAGGCATTGGGCCGGGTGCGGGCGGTGCCGCTCTACACCGAGCGTTACCGCCTCGTCACCGCGGCGGAGGGCTTGCTGGGCGGGCGGGACAGCGTGACGTGGGCGGAGCTGAACCAGGTGCGGCTGTGCCTGCTGACGCCGGACATGCAGAACCGGCGCATCATGGACGGGCTGATGCGCGGCGCCGGGGCGGAGCCGCGGGCGGCGCTGGAAAGCAACTCGCAACTGACGCTGCTGGCGCACGTGCTGACCGGGGACTGGGCGACGGTGCTGCCGGAGCGCGTGGCGGGGACGCTGGCCCTGTCGCCCCGCCTGCGCCGCATCCCGATCACCGGGCCGGACGCGACGCACGAGATCGGCCTGGTGCTGCCGCACCGGGAGCCGATGCCGGTCCTGGCCGCCGCGCTGCTGGCGGAGGCACGGCTGCTGACCTATAGGATTTAATAGGACTTTGCTATCGCAGCAATCGGAACAGGGGCTTGATCGCCGCGGGTTCAGGCCGACTATAACGTTCAGGCATTTACAGAATTGCCAAGGGGGCGAGCGGACGCCGTGACAGCATTGGTCAGCCAAGCAGCAGCAACGGACGGTCCTTGGGATGCGGCCCTGGCGGGAGAAATCATCGCCGCGCATCTCGGGCTGGAAGGTGCCGCGCTGCCGATCCTTCACGCGCTGCAGGAGGAGTTCGGCTACGTGCCGAAGCAGAGCGAGGCGATGATCGCCGACGCGCTGAACCTGTCGCGGGCGGAGGTGCACGGCGTCATCTCCTTCTACCACGACTTCCGCCGCGCGGCGCCGGGGCGGCATGTGCTCCAGGTGTGCCGGGCCGAGGCGTGCCAGGAGACCGGGGCGGCGCCGATGGCGGACCGGCTGCTGGGGCGGCACGGCATCGCCTGGGGCGGCATGACCGGGGACGGCAGCCTGACCGTGGAACCCACCTTCTGCCTGGGCCTGTGCGCCTGCGGCCCGGCGGCGCTCATGGACGGCGAGCCGCTGGCCCGGCTCGATGACGCCAAGCTGCTTGAAGCCACCGAGGAGGCGCGCCGCACATGACCCGCATCTTCCTGCCCAAGGACATGGCGGCCCTGGCGCTCGGCGCCGACCGCGTGGCGCGCACCCTGCAAGCCG
>CAXTTB010000539.1:0-3056 GCA_964246905.1 uncultured Acetobacteraceae bacterium
GACGAGCCGAGCGACCCCGGCATGACGGCGCTCTACCTCGAACGCTACCTGAACTTCGGCCTGACGCGGGGCGAGCTGCAATCCGGGCGCCCGATCATCGGCATCGCGCAGACCGGGTCGGACCTGTCGCCCTGCAACCGGCATTTGGTCGATCTCGCAAGCCGGGTGCGGGACGGCATCCGCGACGCGGGCGGGGTGCCGCTGGAGTTCCCGATCCACCCGATCCAGGAGACCGGCAAGCGGCCCACCGCGGCGCTGGACCGCAACCTCGCCTACCTCAGCCTGGTGGAGGTGCTGCACGGCTACCCCATCGACGGGGTGGTGCTGACGACCGGGTGCGACAAGACGGTGCCGGCCTGCCTGATGGGCGCGGCGACGGTGAACATCCCGGCCATCGTGCTGTCGGGCGGGCCGATGCTGGACGGCTGGTACAACGGACGGCTGGCCGGGTCCGGCACCATCGTGTGGGAAGCGCGCAAGCTGCTGGCGGAGGGGCTGATCGACTACGCGGAGTTCATCGACATGGTGGCGGCGTCCGCAGGCTCCGTCGGGCACTGCAACACCATGGGCACCGCGCTGTCGATGAACAGCCTGGCGGAGGCGCTCGGCATGTCGCTGCCCGGCTGCGCCGCCATCCCCGCGCCGCACAAGGAGCGCGGCTGGATGGCCTACCACACCGGGCACCGCATCGTCGGCATGGTGCAGGAGAATCTGCGCCCCTCCGACATCATGACCAAGCGCGCGTTCGAGAACGCCGTGGTGGCCGCCGCCGCCCTCGGCGCCAGCAGCAACTGCCCGATCTCCATGATCGCCATCGCCCGGCACATGGGCGTCGAGCACACGCTGGACGACTGGCAGCGGTTCGGCGACGGCATCCCGCTGCTGGCCGACGTGCAGCCGGCCGGGCGCGTGCTGGGCGAGGGCTTCTTCCGCGCCGGCGGCGTGCCGGCGGTGATGCGGGAGCTGCTGGACGCCGGCAAGCTGCACACGGACGTGATGACCTGCACCGGCAAGACGCTCGCGGAGAACCTCGAGAAGCGCCCGGCGGTGGACCACGAGGTGATCCGCCCCTACGGCAACCCGCTCAAGGAAAGCGCCGGGTTCGCGGTGCTGTCGGGCAACCTGTTCGACGCGGCGGTGATGAAGCTCAGCGTCATCGACCCGGAGTTCCGCAGCCGCTTCCTGTCCGACCCGGACCAGCCCAACGTGTTCGAGGGCCGCGCGGTCGTGTTCGAGGGGCCGGAGGACTACCACGAGCGGATCGAGGACCCGGACCTCGGCGTGGACGAGCACTCCATCCTGGTGATCCGCAACTGCGGCCCCGTCGGCTACCCCGGCGGCGCAGAGGTGGTGAACATGCAGCCGCCCGCGGCCCTGCTCAAGGCCGGCGTGCACACCCTGCCGACCATGGGCGACGGGCGGCAGTCCGGCACCTCCGGCAGCCCCTCCATCCTCAACGTGTCGCCAGAGGCCGTGGTGGGCGGCGGCCTCGCGCTGCTGCACACCGGGGACCGCGTGCGCATCGACCTCAACAGCCGCAAGGTGGACGTGCTGCTGCCCGAAGGCGAGCTGGACGCGCGGCGCAGCCGGTGGACCCGGCCCCCGCTCGAGAACAAGACGCCCTGGGAGCAGATCAGCCGCAGCATGGTCGGCCAGCACGCCACGGGCGCCTGCCTGGAACCGGCGACGCTCTACCTCAACATCGTCGAGGAACGCGGCGAGAGCCGCAACAACCACTGATCGGGGGGAGTCTCCCATGGCAGGCAGGCTGACCGGCAAGACCGCCTTCATCACCGCGGCGGCGCAGGGCATCGGGCGGGCCACGGCGCTGGCCTACGCGGCGGAGGGCGCGCGGGTGGTCGCCACCGACCTGAACGAGGCGAAGCTCGCGGAGATCGCAAGCGACGCCATCGCGGTGCACCGGCTGGACGCGACGCAGGCGCCGGACATCGCGCGAGTGGCCGCCGCCGCCGGGCCGGTCGATGTGCTGTTCAACTGCGCGGGCTTCGTGCACCAGGGAACCATCCTGGACGCGACGGACGCGGAGTGGGACTTCGCCTTCGCGCTCAACGTGCGGAGCATGTTCCACGCCATCCGCGCTTTCCTGCCGGGCATGGTGGAGGCCGGCGGCGGCTCCATCATCAACATGTCGAGTGCGGCCAGCAGCATCAAGGGCGCGCCGAACCGCTTCGTGTACGGCACGACCAAGGCGGCGGTGATCGGCCTCACCAAGTCGGTCGCGGCGGACTTCGTGAAGCAGGGCGTCCGCTGCAACGCCATCTGCCCCGGCACCGTGCAGACGCCGAGCCTCGACGACCGCATCGCCGCCAACGCCGCCGCCGCCGGGTCGCTGGAGGCGGCGCGGACCGGGTTCATCGCGCGGCAGGCCATGGGCCGGCTGGGCACGCCGGAAGAGATCGCGGCGCTCGCGGTCTATCTCGGCTCGGACGAGGCGCAGTTCGTCACGGGACAGACGGTCGTCATCGACGGCGGCTGGACGCTTTAGGAGACAGGTCATGAAGTTGCTGCGCGTGGGCGCCCCGGGCGCCGAGAAGCCCTGCATGGTCGGGCCGGACGGGCAATACCGGGACCTTTCCGGCACGGTGCGGGACTTCGATGCGGAGGCGTTGTCGCCCGCCGGGCTGGCGCGGCTGGCCGCCCTCGACCCGGCAAGCCTGCCCGTCGTGCCGCCCGGGCGCATCGGCCCCTGCGTGCCGCGTCCGGTCAACTTCGTCTGCATCGGGCTGAACTACGCGGACCACGCGGCGGAGACCGGGGCGCAGATCCCCAAGGAACCCATCGTGTTCCTGAAGTCGCTCGGCGCATTCCAGGGGCCGAACGACGACGTGCGCCTGCCGCGCGGGTCGAAGAAGACGGACTGGGAGGTGGAACTCGGCATCATCATCGGGGAGCGCGCCAGCTACGTGCCGGAGCACGAGGCCATGCGGCACGTCGCCGGCTACTGCGTGGTGAACGACGTGAGCGAGCGCGAGTACCAGATCGAGCGCGGCGGCACCTGGGACAAGGGCAAGGGCTGCGACACCTTCGGCCCGACC
>CAXTTB010000540.1:0-3046 GCA_964246905.1 uncultured Acetobacteraceae bacterium
CGTTGCCGGCCGCCGTCGCCCAGGGCATCAGCGTCGGCTCCTGGAACACGAAGGACACGTCCCGCTGCGGCGTCCCTGCGGCGTCGTGCGCCCGGGTCGGCCAGTCGATCCGCCCGGCGGTCGGCGCCTCCAGCCCGGCGACCAGCCGCAGCAGCGTGCTCTTGCCGCAGCCGCTGGCGCCCAGCAGGGCCATGAAGCTGCCGGGCATGATGTCGAGGTCCACGCCCTGCACCGCCAGCGGGCCGCGGCGGTATCGTTTCTCGACGCCCCGCAGCGACGCCAGCGGGCGCGGGATCAAATGCCGACCTTGTGGTTCACGAACTGCAGCGAGTACGCCCGCTTCGCGTCCAGGCCCGGCGGGAACACCCCGGCCTCCACCATCACCGCCGCGAACCGCGCCCACCGCGCGTCCGTCATCGCGCCGATGCCGAGCGTCTCCGCGTCGCCCGACAGCACGATGCCGCCGTCGGCCATCGCCTGGTCGGCATAGGCGATGGTGTCCTGCGTCATGTCCGGGTTGTCCCGCCGGATCAGCGCATGGGCCAGCGGACGCTCCGTGCCGCGCATGTAGAGCGCCCAGCCCTCGATGGAGGCGTCGATGAACCGCTGCAGCACCTCCGGACGGTCGGCGGCGAACTTCGCGGACACGTCGATGGTGGTCTGGTAGTTGTCGAAGCCGTGGTCCGCGAACAGCAGGAAGCCAGGGTCCGCCCCGGCCTGCCGCGCCATGAACGGCTCGGACGACAGGAACGCCTGCTGGACGGCGCGCTTGTCGGTCAGGAACGGCGCGAGGTTGAAGGTGTAGGGCCGGATCTGCTCGTCCGTGTAGCCGTAGCGGGCGCGCAGCCACGGCCAGAAGCCGACGCGCCCGCCGGCGCCGACCAGGATGGGCTTGCCCTTCAACGCCTCCAGGCTGTCGTTGCCCTGGCCCTTGTGGACCATGAGGCCCTGCGGGTCCTTCTGGAACAGGGAGGCGACCGTCATGAACGGCAGCCCGTCCCGCGCGTAGTTCAGCGACTGCAGGCTGTTGGACATGACCGCATCCGCCCGCCCGGCGATCAGCAGTTGCACCGGGTTCTGCTGCGGCCCGCCCATGCGGAGGTCGCAGTCGATGCCGTGCTTCTGGTAGATGCCGGAGGCGACGGCCTGGTAGAAGCCGCCATGCTCGGCCTGCGCCCGCCAGTTGGTCTGGTAGGACACGCGGTCCAGCTTGGGCGCCTGGGCGCGGGCCGTTTCCACGGCTACGAGGGCGGATAAGCCGCCGAGCGCCGCGCGCCGCGTGATCCGGTAGGTGGTTCGCATCCGGTCCTCCATGATCCCTTTGGGGTTTCGTGCATATCAAGATTTCGAGCGCTGCACGGATTTGTCCCCGCGCAGAGGCGGGGCACCTGGCCGAGCGCTCTTGAGCAAGCGCGCCGAGCCACAGAGCGTCCGGCCCTTACGGCCAAGGGTGCCCCTCGTAGCAGGCGCTGAGCACCCTCGTGACCAGTGACACGCTCAAGCGGGACACCTGGTTCATGCAACTTGAAATCCTCGGTGAACCACTCAGCAATGTGTTCCGCGTCACCTGCATTGATTGCAGCAACCAGGTGCAAGAAGAAGTCCTTGTTTGACATTGATACACCGATTGCAGGAACCCAACGATCCGATGCGTCCGAAGCACCGGAAGCATTGAGGGAAGAAGCCTACACCAATCCTTGCACGAACCGCGTCCTTGCACGAACCGCGCCAGCCCTGCACGAATCGCGCCAACAGGCTGCGGTTTGGCGGCGAAACTGCTGAGCGGCGATGCTGGACATTCGGCTCATTTGGGCTACGATGTAGCCCAAGGAGCAACAGCTATGTCCGAGAACTCCGTTGTCCGCGCCCGGATTGACGAGGCAACCAAGAACGAGGCGACCGCCGTGCTGGCCGCAATGGGCTTGTCCCTGTCCGATGCGTTCCGGATGCTGTTGAAGCGTGTCGCGGCCGAGAAGGCGTTGCCGTTTGAACCGCTTGTGCCGAATGCCGAAACCTTGGCCGCGATGAAGGCTGCTCGTCAGGGCGACCTGACGACGGTTGGCGCTCCTGCTTCCCTTCTCGCGAGCCTGAATGAGGGCGGTTAGGTACACGAACCGCTTCAAGCGTGACTACCGGCGAGAGAAGTCAGGTCCCTTCGGAAAAAAGCTCGATACCCTCCTGATGGAAGTGGTGGATTTGCTGGCCGTCGATGCAGCACTTCCCCGCCGCAACTTCGATCACGCGCTGGCAGGGGAATGGAGCGACCACCGCGATTGCCATATCCGACCCGACCTCGTGCTGATTTACCGCAATCCCAACGACCACGACCTTGATCTTGTGCGCCTCGGCTCCCACAGCGAGCTTGGCCTGTGAACAGGCATCCTTCAGGCAGCGTGGAACGTGCCACGCCGCGCTGACGCCGCATCCTTGTCAGGAACGGCCCCCTGCGCGTCCAGCATGTGCGCGCCGATGGCATGGGGGTCCGCCCCCGCCGCCGGCGCCTCGTGCACGATGCGGCCGGCGCGCATCACCACGATGCGGTCGGCCAACTCCAGGATCTCGTCCAGGTCCTCGCTGATCAAGAGGATCGCGCAGCCGGCGTTGCGCGCCGCCATCAGCCGGGCGCGCACCTCCGCCACCGCCTTCACGTCCAGGCCGAAGCACGGGTTGGCCACCATCAGCAGCGACACCTTCCCGTCCAGCTCGCGCGCCAGCACGCCGCGCTGCACGTTGCCGCCGGACAGCACGCCCATCGGCACCTCCGGCGAGGCCGCGCGCACGCCGTAGCCCGCGATCATCCGCGCGGCCCGGCGGCGCATCCCGCCCATATCCAGCCAGCGCCGCCGGCCCCCGTCCTCGCTTCGGTCGAACAGCCGCAGGTTCAGGTTGTCCACCACCGACATGCCGGGCACGCAGCCGTTGCGGAGCGGCTCCTCCGGGATGATGCGGACCTTGAGCGCCTGCGATTGCCGCCGGGTCGCGGCGTAGGGGGTGCCGTCCACGCGCACGGCGCCGCCGCCGGGGCGGAGGCCGCGGTGCGCCTGTC
>CAXTTB010000541.1:0-3042 GCA_964246905.1 uncultured Acetobacteraceae bacterium
GTCTGGGCAAGGTCGATGCCGGTCGCGACCACCGAAACCCGCACGCGCCGCCCAGCACGGCGCGCAGCCTGTTCGACATCATGACCGGCATCGGGCGGAGCCGCCGGGTGGCGGTGTCGGACCCGGAGCCGCAGCGGGCGGAACCGTCCTTCCCCGTGCACGGCGCCACGCCGCCGCCGCGGCAGGAACCGGCGGACGAGGGCCTCGACATCCCGACGTTCCTGCGCCGCCAGAAGTCATAGTTTTAGCATTAACAAAAGCTTAAAGCGTAATGTTCAGAAACATTCATTGATTTGGCGTTCCCCTGGCGACCACTTAGGTTGCACATAGGGGGCGCCGCCTGGGCGTCCGTTTGATCACTCCGGCCTTTCGGCCGGTTGAGGGTTACCATGGACGGACTGCCCGACTTGTCTCCGATGGCGCGTGAGTTTGACGGGTCCCCTGCGGCCTTCTTGGCGCAGCGCACGTTGAAGGCGGCCATCTGCTGCGTCGGCACCGGCCTGCATTCCGGGCAGCGGGTCAACGTCGTCCTGCAGCCCGCCCCCGTGGGTTCGGGCGTCGTGTTCCGGCGCACGGACCTCGGCCTCGACATCCCTGCCCGCTTCGACCGGGTGGCGGACACGCGGCTCTGCACCGTGCTGGCGGCGCCGGGCCGCCCGGACGCGCGGATCGGCACGGTGGAGCACCTGATGGCGGCGCTGTCCGCCTGCGGCGTCAGCAACGTCCGGGTCGAGCTGGACGGCCCCGAGCTGCCGGCGCTGGACGGGTCCGCCGCGCAATGGGTGTTCCTGCTGGACTGCGCGGGATCGGTGGAGCAAGAGGCGCCGGCCCGGGTCATCGAGGTGTTGCGGACCGTACGGGTGGAGGACGGGGACGCCTTCGCCGAGCTGCGGCCCGGCGCGTCCGGCGCCCTGGAGATGTCGGTGTCCATCGCCTTCGACGCCCCGGCCATCGGGCGGCAGGCGTTCTCCCTTTCGGCGAGCGGCCCGGCCGTCCGGCACGAGCTGGCGGACGCCCGCACCTTCACTTTGGCGCACGAGGTCGCCGGGCTGCAGGCGGCGGGGCTGGCGCAAGGCGGCAGCCTGGACAACGCCGTCGTGGTGGATGGCGCGCGGGTGCTGAACCCCGGCGGCCTCCGCATGACGGACGAGTTCGTGCGGCACAAGATGCTGGACGCCGTGGGCGACCTGGCGATGGCGGGCGCCGTGCTGCAAGGGCGGTTCGTCGGGCACCGCTCCGGCCATACGCTCAACAACCGCCTGCTGCGCGCCCTGTTCGCGGACCGCTCGAACTGGCGGGACGCGACGCCGCAGGAGCACGCCGCGGCGCCGGTCCTGCAGGCCGCATAACGCATTCCGCGCCACCGCGTCGGCGTGCTATAGGGCCGCTGTCATGAAGCAACGCACCCGACTCCGCCGCACGCTGCCCGCCCGACTGCTGCCGGGCCTTGCCGCCCTCCTGTTGCTGCAAGGGTGCGAGACGCTAAGCTCCATCGCGCCCTGGAACGGCAAGCCCGAGGACCTCAAGGCCAAGGCGGACCCGGCGAGCAAGACGGTGGAGGAGCTTTACAACAACGGGGTGGATGCGCTCGACCAGAAGCGTTACGCCACCGCGGTCTCCCAGTTCGATGCGGTCGAGCAGAACTATCCCTATTCGTCCTGGGCGGTGAACGCCCAGTTGATGCACGGCTACGCCGAGTACCTGCAGAACCACTACACCGAGGCCATCGGCTCGCTCGACCGCTACATCCAGCTCCACCCGACCAGCACCAATGCGTCGTACGCCTACTACCTGCGCGCCCTGAGCTTCTACGAGCAGATCGCCGACATCCAGCGCGACCAGAAGGGCACCGAGCAAGCGATGACCGCCCTGCAGGACGTGGTGAACCGCTTTCCCGAGAGCGCCTATGCCCGCGATGCCCGGCTCAAGATCGACCTTTGCCGCGACCACCTGGCCGGCAAGGAGATGGAGATCGGCCGCTACTACGAGCAGCAGAAGCTCTATGCGGCGGCCAT
This sequence comes from uncultured Acetobacteraceae bacterium, assembly GCA_964246905.1. Taxonomy (GTDB): domain Bacteria; phylum Pseudomonadota; class Alphaproteobacteria; order Acetobacterales; family Acetobacteraceae; genus CAHJXG01. Next base: position 2,016 of record CAXTTB010000541.1, read on the forward strand.
CGGCCGCTTCCAGCGCGTGATCGACGAGTACCAGACGACCAACCATGCGCCCGAGGCGCTGCACCGGCTGACCGAGATCTACCTGATGCTCGGCCTGACCGAGCAGGCGAAGCGCACCGCCGCCGTGCTGGGCCACAACTACCCCGGCAGCCGCTGGTACGAGGACAGCTACGACCGGCTGGCCGAGAACGGCATCGCGCCGCCGACGCGGGAAACCGAACGGGCCAACAGCTTCTTCGCCCGCACCCTGGGCAGCGTTTTCTAGCCTTCACGTGCTGACCGCCCTGTCGATCCGCGACGTGGTGCTGATCGAGCGCCTGGATCTGGCGTTCGGCACCGGGCTGACCGTGCTGACCGGGGAGACCGGCGCGGGCAAGTCCATCTTGCTGGACAGCCTCGGTCTGGCGCTCGGGGCGCGGGCCGACTCCGGCCTGGTCCGCGCCGGCGCCGAGCAGGCCAGCGTCACCGCCTGCTTCGCCCCGCCGCCGGGCCACCCCGCTTTGGACCTGCTGGCCGAGCACGGCGTGGCGCTGGAGGACGAGATCGTCGTGCGCCGCGTGGTGTCGAAGGACGGGCGGTCCCGCGCCGCGATCAACGACCAGCCGGTCGGCGTGGCGCTGCTGCGCCGGGCCGCGGCGCTGCTGGTGGAGGTGCAGGGGCAAGGCGACCAGATGGGCCTCGCCGACCCGGCCGCCCACGCCGCGCTGCTGGACGCCTATGGCGGATACGCCCCGGTCCGTTCGGCGGCAAGCACGGCCTGGCGCGCATGGCGGGACGCGGGCGCCCGGCTGCAGGACGCCAGGACCGCCATTGCCGAGGCGCAGCGGGAAGAGGACTGGCTGCGCCACGCGGTGGAGGAGCTTACGGCCCTGGCCCCGGTCGAGGGCGAGGAGGACCACCTGGCCGCGGAGCGCCAGCGGCTGCAGCAGGGGGAGCGCCGGGCGGAGGCGATCGCATCCGCCTTGTCCGACATCGCGCCCAAGGACCGGCGCAGCGCCGGGCCGGCTGCCTCCCTCCGCAATGCATC
>CAXTTB010000542.1:0-3041 GCA_964246905.1 uncultured Acetobacteraceae bacterium
AGCCAGTAGTTCGGCATGACCGCCGCGACGGCGCAGCCAGCCCCGAACGCCGCCGCGCCGCCGCACGCCAGCGTGAAGCGCGGCGCCTCCCGCCCGGCCGCCAGCAGCGACCCGGCGATCGTCCCCACCGCCATGGTCGAGGTCAGCAGCCCGTAATGCCCGGCGCCGGCGCCGAACTCGCTCACCGCCATCGTCGAGATGAAGATCGGGAAGTTCAGCCCGAACGTGCCGACCAGGAACAGCATCGCGAACACAGCCAGCAGGTCGGGGCGCTTCCGGACATAGCGGAACCCCTCCACGAAACTCCCGGGCGCCCGGACCGCCCTGTCCCTCCGGTGCAGGCCACGGACACGCAGGAGCGCCAGCGAGCACAGCACGGCCGCGAAGGAGGCCGCGTTGAGGAGGAACACCCACCCGGTCCCCACGGACGCGATGAGCACGCCCGCGACGGCCGGCCCGACCATCCGCGCGGCGTTGAAGGAGGTGGAGTTCAGCGCCACCGCGTTCGACAGGTCGGCGTCGCCCACCAGCTCCGCGACGAAGGTGTGACGCGCCGGCGCGTCGAACGCCGACGCGCAGCCGAGCAGGAAGGCGAACACCCAGACGTGCCACAACTGCACGACCCCGGCGACCGTCAGCAGGCCCAGCGCCAACGCCAGCGTTCCCATGGCCGCCTGGGTGCCCATCAGCAGCCGCCGCCGGTCGAGGCGGTCCGCCGCGAAGCCGGTCCAGGGGAGCAGCAGGAGGTGCGGCCCGAACTGCAGCGCCATCACCACGCCCACCGCCGTCGCGTTCCGGTGCGTCAGCACGGTCAGCACGAGCCAGTCCTGGGCGATGCGCTGCATCCAGGTGCCGATGTTGGACACCAGCGCGCCCGCGGCCCAGACCCGGTAGTTGTAGCTGCGGAGCGAGCGGAAGGTGCGCCTCAAGGAGCCGGCCTCGCGCGGGCGGTGGTGGTCGGGATGCGCGGCATCACCGTCCATATCACGGCCAAGCCGGCGTTGCATCGCGGGGCGAAGGCCTGCACCATGCCCAGCCCGATGACAAAGACAAAGGAGGCGACGGTGCGCTGGACCAGACTGCATGTGCTTGCCGGGCTGCTCGCGGCGATGCCGGCGGCGGCGTGGGCAGAGGGCGGCATCGAGGTTTCGAACGCCTGGACTCCTGCCGCGGCGCAGGCGCGCGTCGATGTGCCGGTCTATATGACGGTCGCCAACCAGGCCGACGCGCCGGACAGCCTGCTCCGGGTCCGCTGCCCTGTCGCCGACTTCGCCGAGAAGCACGTGACGGACCGCGGGGAAGGGGGCTTCGCGATGCGCGAGGTCAAGGCCATCGCCATCCCGCCCGGCACCACGGTGACGCTGGCGCCGCGCGGCGCGCACCTGATGCTGCTGCACACCAAGCAGGCGCTGCCGCCGGGCGAGACCTTCACCTGCTCCGTCGTGTTCCAGAAGGCCGGCACCGTGCCGGTCGAGGTGGCCGTGGCGCCCGCCGGCGCGGGCGACAACTGAATGGCTTGAACGATTCGTTCAAAGTTCGCCGGCAGCAAGCATAGCCGCACGGGACGCGAGGCCCGGCTCAATTAAAAGAATGCCGCCGACCCGGTATTTAGCCATTGAATATTCCGCTTTGCCCGGCCAGGCTGATGCGGGTTGCCCGGGTCCAAGAGTCCAGCAGGAACGCCCGGGTCAGGATGGCAGATGAAGCCGGGAAAATCCGGCATCGAACGGGGGATGCTTCCATGAAGACACATCGCACGACGCTGCGCGTGCTCGCCCTGGCCTGCACCGCGCTTGCCGGGCTGCTCGGCGCGCCGGCGCGGGCCGCGGACGTCACGCAGGAGCGGCTGCTCGGCGCGGACAAGGAGCAGGGCAACTGGCTCCTGCACCACCGCACCTACGACGCGCAGCGCTTCTCGCCCTTGAACCAGATCAACGCCGGCAACGTGAAGGGCCTCAAGGTCGCCTGGACCATGGCGCTGGGCGGGGTCGAGGGCGGCGGCATCTGGACGCATGGCGGCCTGGAGGGCACGCCCATCGTCGAGGACGGGATGATGTACGTGACCGACGGTTGGGGGTCCGTGTACAAGATCGACGCGCATGGCGGCCAGGGCAAGCTGCTGTGGAAGATGGACCCGAAGACCGACCACGACTGGGCCGGCGCCGTCGCCTGCTGCGGCGTGGACAACCGGGGCGTGGCGCTGTGGGGCGACCAGGTGATCTCCCACACGCTGGACGGGCGGCTGATCGCGACCGACAAGAACACGGGCGAGGTGTCCTGGCAGCGCCAGGTCGCCGACCCCGACAAGGGGGAAGCGGTGACGGCCGCGCCCCTGGTCGTAAAGGGCCTGGCGATCACCGGCGTGGCCGGGGCGGAGTACGGCATCCGCGGCTGGATCGCGGCGACCGACCTCAAGACGCAGAAGGAGGTCTGGCGCACCTACACCATCCCGGCCAAGGGCGAACCCGGCAGCGAGACCTGGAAGAACGCCGAGACCGCGGCGAACGGCGGCGGCTCGACCTGGGTCACGGGCAGCTACGACCCGCAGAGCAACACGCTGGTCTGGGGCGTTGGCAACCCCGGCCCGGACTGGGACAACACGCACCGGCCCGGCGACAACCTCTACACCGACAGCGCGCTGGCGCTCGACCCGGACACCGGCAAGATCAAGTGGCACTACCAGCACACGCCGAACGACGCCTTCGACTACGACAGCGTGTCGGAGAACGTGCTGGTGGAGGCGCCGGTGAACGGGCGCCCGGCGAAGCTGGCGCTCACCGCGGACCGCAACGGCTTCGGCTACGCGGTGAACCGGGACAACGGCGAGTTCGTCTGGGGCACGGCCTTCGTCAAGAAGTCCACCTGGACCAAGGGGCTGAGCCCCGAGACCGGCAAGCCTGTCGAGTATGACCCGAGCCAGCCGGTGCAGCACTACAACGCCTCCGTCACGCCGTCGCGCGAGAATAAGGTGACGGACATCTGCCCGGGCAACATGGGCGGCAAGAACTGGCCGCCCACGGCCTACAACCCCACCCTGATGC
>CAXTTB010000543.1:0-3015 GCA_964246905.1 uncultured Acetobacteraceae bacterium
AGTGGTTCGGCGGCCCGGCGGGCGTGCGCGCCTGGCTGGGCCGGGCGGCGGCAGACCCGGACGCCTGGCCGCCGACGCCGGTTCAGCCCACCGCCGCGGCCACCGTCTTGCCGCCCAGATAGGCCGCCCGCACGTCCGGGTTGCTCCAAAGCTCCGCGGGCTTGCCCGAAACCAGCAGGCTCCCGGTTTCCAGCACGTAGCCGCGGTCGGCGACGGACAGCGCCATGTGCGCGTTCTGCTCCACCAGCAGCACGGTGGTGCCGCGCTGGCGGATCTCGGCGATGATGCGGAACACCTGCTGCACGACCAAGGGCGCCAAGCCGAGCGACGGCTCGTCCAGCAGCAGCAGGCGGGGCTTCGCCATCATGCCGCGGGCGACGGCGACCATCTGCAACTGCCCGCCCGACAGCGTCCAGCCCAGCGCGTGCTCCAGGCGTTTCAGGTCGGGGAAGAACACGAGCATCTCGTCGGTTTCCTGCTCCAGCACCCGGCGGCCCACGCCCCGGCGGTTGCTGCCGCCGAGGAGGATGTTCTCCCGCACCGTCAGTCCCGGGAACACCCGGCGCCCTTCCGGCACATGGGCGATGCCCAGCCGCACGATGGCCTCCGGCTTCTGGCCCACCAGCGACCGCCCGGCGAAGTCCAGCCGGCCCGAGACGTTGGGCACGAGGCCGGAGATCGCGCGCAGCGTGGTGCTCTTGCCCGCGCCGTTGCTGCCCAGCAGGGCGACGATCTCCCCCTTCCCGACCGTGAGCGAAAGGTCTTTCAGCACCTCGCCCGCGCCGTAGCGCGCGACGAGGCCGCCCAGCTCAAGCAGCGGCATCCTGGCGAGGCTCCCCGAGATAGGCGGCGATGACGTCCGGGTGGGACAGCACGTCGCGCGGCCCGCCATCGGCGATGCGGCGGCCGAAGTTCAGCACGGTGATGTGGTCGGCCACCTGCTCGACCAGGTTCATGTCGTGATCGACGATCAGGATGGTCAGGCCGTGCCCCTTGAGGCGACGCAGCAGCAGGCCAAGCTCATGCTTCTCCGTGAGGTTGAGGCCGGCTGCCGGCTCGTCCAGCAGCAGGACCTGCGGGCTGCCGGCGAGCGCGCGGGCGATCTCGACGTAACGCTGCGTGCCGTAGGACAGGGTGCCGACCATGCGATGGGCGTCGGCGCGCAGGCCCACGAAGTCGAGCGCGGCCAGCGCCCGCTCGACGACCAGGGCCGGCTGCTCGGCGATGTCGTTGCCGGGCCGCTCGGCGCCGACCATGACGTTCTCCAGCACGGTCATGCCGCGGAACACCCGGATGTTCTGGAAGGTGCGGGCCAGGCCGCGCCGGGTGCGCTGGTGCGGCGCGGTCCCGGTCACGTCCTGCCCGGCGATCGCGATGCGCCCGGCGGTGGGGCGGTACAGCCCGGTCACGACGTTGATGAAGGTGGTCTTGCCGGAGCCGTTGGGGCCGATCAGCGCGTGCACCGTGCCGCGGCGCACCGCCATGTCCACGCCGTCCAGCGCCTTGAGGCCGCCGAAGTGCTTGGCGAGGCCCTCGATGGCCATGGCGACCTCCGCGGTCCCGGTCCCGCGCTGGCCCAGCAGCGGCAGGGGCGCCACCGCTCCGGCGCGGACGGGCGCCGGGCGGCGCAGGCGGTGGGTGAGGCCCCACAGCCCGTCCGGCAGGAACACCATGATGAGGATGACCGCCGCGCCGTACACCGCGAGATAGACCTGGCGCAGGAAGCGCAGCCATTCCGGCAGGATCACCAGCAGCCCGGTGCCGAGCAGCGCCCCGAACGGCGACTGCACGCCCCCCAGCAGCGCCATGGTCAGCAGCACGATGCTCTCGCCGAAGCCGAACTGGTCCGGGCTGATGTAGGAGAACGCGCCGGCGAACAGCCCGCCGCCCAGGCCGCCCAGCACGGCGCTGATGCCGAACGCCAGCACCTTGGTGGTGAAGATGTCGATGCCGCAGGTGCTGGCGGCGATCTCGTTGTCGCGCACCGCCTGCATGGCGCGTCCGAGCCGGGTGGTCTTCAGCCGCCAGATGAACCAGGTGACGCCCATGAGCACGGCGAGGCACAGCGCCAGGTAATGGTCGCCGCTTTCGAGCCGCAGGCCCGGCACGCTGGGCCGCGCGATGTTCTTCACCCCGTCCGGCCCGTGCGTCAGCCCGGACCAATTGGTCAGCACCAGCGTCAGGATCTGCTGGAAGCTGATCGTGACCATGGCGAGGTAGTGCCCGCCGAGCCGCAGGCTGGCCAGGCCGAGCGCCACGCCGAACAAGGCCGCCAGGACCACGCCCAAGACCAGCGCCGCGAAGAACGGCAGCCCGTAATCGGCCGTGCCGAGCGCCACGCCGTAAGCGCCCAGCCCGAAGAACGCCGCCTGCGCCAGCGAGATCTGCCCGCAATAGCCGAGCACGACCACCAGCCCGGCCACCGCGATGGCGTAGGTCGCCGCCTGCATGACGATGTTGAGCGTGTAGCCCTGCTCCGGCACCAGGGTCGAGAGCGCCAGGACGGCGACGATGGCGGCGGCCAGCGCCGGCAGGCCGCGCCAGGCCCGGGCGTGGGGGATGCCGGGTGCGGCGAGCGTCCCCGCACTCATGGCGACGTGCTCATGCCTTCTCCGCGATCTTCTCGCCGAACAGCCCCTGCGGGCGGACCAGCAGGAACAGCAGCAGCAGCCCGAAGGCCAAGGCGTCCTTGTAGGGCACCGAGACGTACGCCGCGCCGAACGTCTCGACGACGCCGAGCGCCAGGCCGCCCAGGATGGCGCCGGGGATGTTGCCGAAGCCGCCGATGATGTTGGCGGCGAACGCCTTGAGCGAGATGATGGTGCCCATGCCCACCGACACGAACAGCACCGGCGCCACCAGGATGCCGGCCAGGCCGCCCAGTGCCGCGCTGTAGGCGAAGGTGATCAGGACCATGAGCGCCACGGGGATGCCGAGCAGGCTGGCCATCTCCTTGTCCTGGCTGGTGGCCTGCAGCTTCTTGCCGAGCAGGGTCTTCTCGAAGATCAGGAACTG
>CAXTTB010000544.1:0-2435 GCA_964246905.1 uncultured Acetobacteraceae bacterium
GCGCAAGGCCGCGACGGTCGCGCCCCTGCGCCCGCGCGCCGCGGAGCCGGCGATCATCGCCCCGCGCAGCAGCGAGCCGTCCGTCGTCGAGGCGGAGATCACGCCGGTGATCCGCCTCCGCCGCCTGCACTGCCCGGACGCCTTCGGCCGCCCGCAACTGCTGGACGCGCTCACGCTCGACTTCGACTACGGCGGCGTGCTGACGGAGGGGGACGACGAGCGGCAGTTCGTCCGTGTCGCCACGGCGGCCGGCCCGTCCTTCGTCCGCCGCGACCCGGCGGCGGAGAACGCCGCCTTCGACCTGCTGGGCCAGGACGGCTTCACCCAGATGCGCGTCGCCGAGGGGCGGTCCGCCAAGGGCCGCCGGGCGCTGGTGTTCGTGGGTCCCGACGCCGCCGAGCGGTGGCACCGCTTCACCGCGCTCCGTTTGCCCGCGCTGCAGGCGCTCGGCTGGCGCAACATGATCGACGGCAACTTCGGCCCGCGCTTGGTTGAGGCGGTCGGCACCTACGACGTGCAGGTGGCGGACGCCGGGCCGGGCCGCTTCTCGCTCGACTTCGGCATCGAGATCGACGGCGAGCGCGTGCCCCTGCTGCCGATCCTGAGCCGCCTGATCGAGCGGGGCGGCCTGGATGCGGCGCAGGTCGTCGGCGAGGAGCTGATCACGACGCTCGACGACGGGCGCGTGGTGAAGCTGCCGGCGGAGCGGATACGCCGCCTGCTGGCCGTCATGGGCGACCTGATCGAATCCGCCGGGCGCGTCGCGGACGGCCCGCTGGTGCTGCCGGCGACCGAGGCCGCGACGGTGCTGGAGCTGGAGGACGTCGTCTCCACCCGGTTCGAGAACGCGGCCACCATCAAGTCCTATGTCGGCCAGTTCCGCGACGGGGCGGACATCCCGCCGGTCGTGCTGCCCGCCTCCTTCAAGGGCGACCTGCGCCCATACCAGAAGCAGGGCCTGGACTGGCTGCAGCACCTGCGCGCGCACGGGCTGGGCGGCTTCCTCGCGGACGACATGGGCCTGGGCAAGACCGCGCAGACCATCGCGCATTTGGTGTTCGAGCACGCGGCCGGGCGCCTCGACTGCCCGGCGCTGATCGTCGTGCCGACCAGCCTCATCAGCAACTGGACGGCGGAGCTTGGCAAGTTCGCCCCGCACCTGTCCACGGCCGTGCTGCACGGCCTCGACCGGCACCAGCGCCGGCAGACGCTTGAGGGCATCCACGTCGTCATCACCACCTACACGCTGCTCGCCCGCGACGCGGCCGAGATGAAGGCGCTGCCCTGGCACGTCGTGGTGCTGGACGAGGCGCAGGCGATCAAAAGCCCGTCCGCCAAGGCCACCCGCGCCGTCTGCATGTTGGACAGCCGCCACCGCCTGTGCCTGTCCGGCACGCCGATCGAGAACAACCTCGAGGAGCTGTGGTCGCAGTTCGCCTTCCTGATGCCGGGGCTGCTGGGCGACCGCCAGGGCTTCACCAAGCGGTTCCGCACGCCCATCGAGAAGCGGCGGGACGACACGCGGCGGATGCAGCTCGTCCGCCGCATCCGTCCGTTCATCCTGCGCCGCACCAAGTCGGAGGTGGCGACGGAGCTGCCGCCCAAGCACACCATCCTGCGCCGCATCACGCTCGCGCCGGACCAGCGCGAGCTGTACGAGGCGATCCGCGCCACGCTGCACGAGCGGGTGCGGGAGCAGGTGGCGGAGCGCAGCCTGGCGCAGAGCCGCATCGTCGTGCTGGACGCGCTGCTGAAGCTGCGCCAGGTCTGCTGCGACCCGCGCCTGGTCAAGCTGCCCTCCGCGCGGGCGGTCGAGAGCAGCAGCAAGCTCGACGACCTGCTGGAGATGGTGTCCGAGATGATCCCGGAGGGCCGCCGCATCCTGCTGTTCTCGCAGTTCACCTCCATGCTCGACCTCATCAAGCCGCGCCTGGCTGAGGCCGGCATCCCCTTCGTCGAGCTGCGCGGCGACACGCGGGACCGCGCCGAGCCGGTGCGCGCGTTCCAGGCCGGGGAGGTGCCGCTGTTCCTCATCAGCCTCAAGGCCGGCGGGCGCGGCCTGAACCTCACCGCCGCCGACACGGTGATCCACTACGACCCCTGGTGGAACCCGGCGGTCGAGAACCAGGCGTCCGACCGCGCCCACCGGATCGGCCAGACCAAATCGGTGTTCGTTTACAAGCTCATCGGCGCCGACACGGTGGAGGAGCGCATCCTGGAGCTGCAGGAGCGCAAGGCGGAGCTGGCCAGCATCGCCTTCACGGAGGGCGCCGACCTGTCCGCGCTGGAGCAGGACGACGTGGACTACCTGTTCGGCGCCGACGCCGACCGCAAGGCGGCCTGACAAGGCCAGGGGCTTTGCCCCTGGACCCCACTGGGGCCGCAGGCCCCCGGCCCCCCTTCCCTGAGCGCCACTCTGTCCATAAACGGCCTGT
>CAXTTB010000544.1:2445-3011 GCA_964246905.1 uncultured Acetobacteraceae bacterium
TTTTACGGTATTGGGGGTTTGGGGCCCCCGGCCCAAACGGGTCCAGGGCAGCGCCCTGGCCTTGCTGCGACGCAGCCTTTGAATCTCCCGATGCGGTGTGCCAAGACCGTATCGGAGGCAGAAGCAATGCACGGCACGATTCGCGGCGAAGCGGCGAGCGCACCTAGCTCCTTGGCGAGTGACGGCATCCGTTCGACGCGCCCGGGGTTCGCGGCGCTCATGCGGGACCACGCGGCGGCCTGCGCTCCGCCGCGCCCCACGCCGGCCATCGACGACTTCACGCCGCGGACGCTGATCGCCCCCGAGTTCGACGCCGCCTACTACCTGGACAGCAACGAGGACGTACGCGAGTCCGACATGGACCCGTTCGAGCATTTCATGCTGCACGGCGCGGACGAGCTGCGGAACCCCAATGCCTGGTTCGACACCGGGTTCTACGTGCGGAGCAACGCCGACGTGGTGGACGCCGAGGTCAACCCGTTCTGGCACTATCTCGCGCACGGCAAGGCGGAGGGCCGCCAGCCCGCGCCCCGGCGGCAGGCGGAACGCGCGGCCCGGGCCCGGGC
>CAXTTB010000545.1:0-3005 GCA_964246905.1 uncultured Acetobacteraceae bacterium
GGCCGTTGGTATGACATTGCCATGGGACCGCCGCCCCGCAGCACCGTATTGACCGAGGCCGAGGAGGCCATCGTCGTCGAGTTCAGGCGACGCACGCTTCTGCCGCTCGACAACGTGATGGGCTGCCTGCGCGACGCCATCCCCAAGCTCGCCGCATCGCTGCCTCGCCCGTCACGGCATCTCTCGTCTGCCCAAAAAACGAAGCCGCCAGCTCGAAACGCCAAACGTTCAAGCACACCAAGATTGGCTACGTCCACATCGACGGCGCCCAGCTCCGCTCCGCTCCGCCGAGGGCAAGACGCACATGCTCCTCGCCATCGACCGCGTGTCCAAGGCGGAACCGCTTGGTTTGCGCCGGGTCCATCCATGTCGAGTTCCACGCGACCGCCGAGATGGCCACCGGCGCCCCGTCCCGGCGCGGCGGGGGCGCCGCGCGCCCCGCCCCCAGCCACCCCGGGCACACCGAAACCGGCGGCGGGTTCGCCCCGCGACGCCTCGACCAAATGGGATGGCCTGCGCCACGTATTCGACCGCACCTGCGACGAGCATGGCATCGAGCACCGCCTCACCACGGGACTATACACCTAATATTACGAAGTGCAAACAACCCGCTCGCAAAAGAAGTAATCCTTTGCGTCAGGCCCGGCCCGGCAGCGGCGACGGGCTTATTCGCATGGCTTCTTCGGCTGGCCTGCCCCCTATGGTATTCAACATATGCCGAGGCTATAGGCGGAGGTCCCAAACGATGCCAAAACTGATCGCGCACCCGTGGCTTGTGCAGACTGCCGGACCGGGAGCAGCGCCATGACCGCCGCGAACCCCGCAGCCGGCAGCCGGGACGCCGCCCAGTCCTTCGCCGCACGGGCGGTGCGGGCGGGCGGCAACCCGCTGCGGATGGTCGCCGAGCTGATGCCGCTGGCCGACGCCCTGGTGGTGCTGGCGGCCTCGGCCATCGCCTGCCTGATACGCTACGGCTCTGACCCGGTGCCGGCGGAGCTCCCGGCCGTGACGCTGCTGGCGGCGCTCCTGTGCGTGCACCTCCTGCGCGTCAGCGGCGCCTACCGCGAGCAGCTCAGCGACGGCATGGCGACGCAGATCGCCCGGGCGGCGCGGGCGTGGTGCGGCATCTCGCTCGGGCTGGTGCTGCTGGGCTATCTCACCAAGACGTCGGACAGCTTTTCCCGCGCCTGGACGACGACGTCGTTCGTGCTGGGGCTGTTCGGCTTCACCAGCCTGCGCGTGGTCACGTCGCTGCTGATGCAGCACTGGCGGCGCACCGGCCGCTTGGCCCGCAACGTCGCGGTGGTGGACCTGTCCGGCGCCGGGCAGGCGCTGGCGCAGCGCCTCGTGGCGCGCGGGCCGCAGGACGTGCGGCTGCTGGGCCTCTACCGCGACGGCGCGGCGGCGGACGGCGGCCCGGACATCGCCACCCTTACCGCGCTGTCGCGCATCACGCGGATCGACGAGGTGATGGTGGTGCCGGCCCGGGTGCCGGAGGGCGCGGGTAACGCCGCCGAGGCCTGGGCGCTCGACGCGGCCATGCGGCGCCTTGGCACCATTCCGGCGCACCTGCACATCTGCCCCGAGCTGCCGTCCTTCGCCACCGCGCCGCGCGCTGTCGCCCTGCTGTTCGGGATGCCGGTGCTGACATTGCGGCAACGCCCGCTGGCCGGCTGGCAGGCAGTGGCCAAGCGGCTGGAAGACCTGGTGCTCAGCTCGTTGATCTTGCTGGCGCTGGCGCCGCTGATGGCGGCCATCGCGGTGCTGGTGCGCTTCGACAGCCCTGGCCCGGTCCTGTTCCGCCAGAAGCGGCTGGGGTTCAGCAACAACGAGTTCACCGTCTTCAAGTTCCGCACCATGACGCACCGGCCCGAGGAGCTGGACGTCCCGCAGGCGCAGCGCAACGACCCGCGTGTGACCCGGCTCGGCCGGTTCCTGCGCAGCAAGAGCCTCGACGAGCTGCCGCAGATCTTCAACGTGCTGCGCGGCGACATGTCGCTGGTCGGGCCGCGCCCGCACGCGCTCGCGCACAACGAGAAGTATGCGGCGCTGATCGACGACTACCTGTGGCGGCACCGCATGGCGCCGGGCATCACCGGCTGGGCGCAGGTGAACGGGTTCCGCGGGGAGACGGACACGCTGGAGAAGATGCAGCGCCGGGTCGAGTATGACCTCGCCTACATCGACGCCTGGTCGATCGGGTTCGACCTCAAGATCCTGATGCAGACGGCGCTGAACGTGCTGTTCGACCGCAACGCGTTCTGACCCGGCGGCGCCAACCGCCCGCGCTTGGGCGGACAACGGACGCCGCCCTTCTGGCATCGCCCGGCGGCGCCGGGTTCAGGAGGACGGCACCACGATCTGGAAGTGGGCGGCGCCCGTACTCAGCAACGCGGCCGAGGCGCCGGACACCGGCGTGCCGTTCACGTCAACGCCCTTGACATACAGGTTGCGGTCCGTGGCGCTGGTGCCGCCCCATGCATCGTTCAGGAATGACACCGCGAGGTCGTGCTTCCCCGGCGAAAGCAGGGCTTGCAGGTTGAACGGCTGCGACTGGCCCTGGGCGTTCGATGCGGTCACGGTGCCGACGGCCCCCAGGGCGACGCCATCGACCGATGCCGAGAACTGGGCATCGCCTTGCCAGGCGTCCTCGGCCAGGTGCAGCGTCACCGTCGTTTTGGCCGGCCCCGAGACGGCGAAGCTCGCCGTCCCGTTCGACGCCAATGCCGCCGGCGCCCCGGCTGCCGCCACGCCGTCATATGAGACCTGGTCAACGTAGAGGTTGCGGTCCGTCGCCGCCGTGCCGCCCCAGGCGTCGTTGATGAACGCGACGGCGACGCTGTGCGGCCCCGCGCCCCAGCCCCCGGCGATGGAAACGTCCTGCGACGCGCCCGAGGCGTGCGACGCCGTGGCGGTCCGCACCCCGCCGACGACCGCCCCATCGATGGCCACGGTGAACTGCGCGTCCCCCTGCCATGCGTCCTCGGACACGGCCAGGGCCAAGC
>CAXTTB010000546.1:0-3004 GCA_964246905.1 uncultured Acetobacteraceae bacterium
GCTCGCCTACCTGAACGCCTGACCGCACCTCGCATACCAACGGCCCTTTGCCCTGGACATTTCGCCGTCATTGCGAGCCGCCTTTGCGGCGCGGCAATCAGGACTGCAAAGACCCTGCTGGCGGCCCTGGGTTGCCGCGTCGCTGCGCCTCTCGCAATGACGAAGAGGAGTCGATGCGAGAGGCCGCTGGTATCGTACCAGCAGCACTTTGGGCTGACCGACATGCGCGCGGGGTTGATGGGGCGGCCACGCCAAAAACGGCTCTGACATTGGTCGCCCGATAGGGTGACAGGTCTCAGAACAGCAGCTTCGCCGCCACCACGCACAGGATCGCGGCCAGCGTGCCGCGGATGGCGGAGGCGGACACCCGGGCGGCGACCAGGCTGCCGAGGACGACGCCCGGCACCGACCCCGCCAGCAGCGACCCGAGCAGGTGCCAGTCCACCGCGCCGAGCAGCCAATACCCGGCGCCGGCCAGCAGGGTCAGCGGCACGGCATGGGCGATGTCGGACCCGACGATCCGGGCGATTCTCATGCGCGGGTAAAGCAGGGCCAGGACGCTGACCCCCAAGGCCCCGGCGCCCACCGAGGACAGCGTCACCAGCACGCCCAGCATGCCGCCGGCGCACACCGTCAGCCCGGTTTGCTTGCCGGGCGCGATGCGCCCGCCATAGGCGTTGGCCAGGCGCATCACCTGATTTTGAAACAGCACCAGCAGGGCCGCCAGCAGGATCGCCACCGCGAGCACCGGGGTGACGACCTGTGACAGCGACGCGGCGCGCAGATCAAGCTGGTGCAGCGTCGCGATGGTCAGCGCCGCCATGGGCAGGCTGCCGGACGCGAGAAGCCCGGTGATCCGCCAGTCGATGGTATGGCTGCGGGAGTGCACCGCGACGCCGACCGTCTTGGTGCAGGCGGCGAACAGCAGGTCCGTGCCGACCGCGGTCGCCGCGTGCACCCCGAACAGCAGGATCAGCAGCGGCGTCATCAGCGAGCCGCCCCCCACGCCGGTGAGGCCCACCAGTGCGCCCACGCAAAAGCCCGAGAGGCTGTACATCGGGTCGATCATCCCGGTCTCCCCTGCATCCCTGCCAGCATCGGCCTGGCCCACGTCGGCAGTTCTTGTCGCACGACGCCGGCTCGGAATGGAATCGCCGCGTCCGCCGGGGCCGCCACCCCGGCGCTTGAACGGCCAGGCGAACGCAGGAGACAGCGGCAGCTTCAATATTGAGATAGACAAGCGTCAAGCCAATACGACGCAATCAAAACGAAATCGAAAGTCAAGCATGACGCGCAGCATGTCCACACATTGCACTCTCATGAACAAGGCATCGGCTGGCAGTTTGTTTACCTTGTAGAGACGCATTTCAGACTAATGTGCCGGTCCAGGTTTCCACAATCGAGAGGCATGATGCGCAGCGCAGTCATATGCAACGAGCCAGGAGGCGGCTGTTCGCCACGGCGTGCAAGTTTGGGCTGCCCGCTTGTTCCTCGCTGACGCAGGAAAGCTGATGTCGGACAGCTATGATGGCCAGCCTAGCCATTTCCGCGTGCTGACCGAGCATTTCTCGGCGTTCGCAACCCTGTCGGCTGGGGAGACGAAGCTGCTGAACGACCTCGCCGAGGCCGCGCGCTATCACCCGCCCTACCGGGACCTCTACGTGGCGGGCGCACCGCCCGCGCCGCCGCGCATGATCGTCGCGGGATGGGCCTGCCAGTACCGCCTGCTGCCCGACGGGCACCGGCAGATCGTCAGCCTCAAGCTGCCCGGCGACCTGGTTTCGCCGTTGATGCCGGTCCGGCTGCCGTCCTCCTGCGCCGTCGCGGCGCTGACCGAGCTGGAAACCGTCAGCGCCCAGCCGCTTGCCGAGGCCGCCGCCGCCGCCGACCCGGCGCATCCCGGCCTGGCGCACGCCGTCCGCGTCATGGCGCACCTGCACGACATGCTGCTGTATGACCAGGTCGTGCGCCTGGGCCGGCAGACCGCCTGCGGACGCTTCGCCCACCTGATGCTGGAACTGCGCGAGCGCCTGGACCGCGTGGGCCTGGCGGACGGCGACAGCTTCGCCATGCCGCTGACCCAGGACGTGCTCGCCGACGTGCTCGGCTTCAGCGTCGTCCACGTCAACCGCACGGTGCAGCAACTGCGGCGGGAGCGGCTGCTGGACATACGCAACGGCCGGGTCACGCTGACGCAGCCCGAGGCGCTGCAGGAACTGGCGGGGTGGACGCCGCTATCCGGAGCGCCCGCCGGGCCGAAGCGTCCGGGCCGCAGGGGCTGACGCGCTACCCGGCGCGGCTTGGCATCTCCCCGGCGGCGATCAAGGCCCGGGTGATCGCCACCATGCGGCGACCCTGGTGCCGGACCGCGTCGAGGTCCTCCTCCCGGGGCGGCCGGTGCTCGGTGCCGCAGATCGCCGAGGCGCCGTAAGGCGAGCCGGCCTCCAGCATCGCCTCGTCCGTGTAGCCTGTCGGCAGGATCACCATGCCGAGATGCGCCATGGGCGCGTAGAGCGACAACGTGACCACCTCCGTCCCGCCGTGCGGCCAGGACGCGGCGGCGAACGCCCCGCCGACCTTGCCGGCCAGCGCACCGTGCTTCCATTGCGGGCCGAGCTGGTCGAGGTAGGCCTTCAGTTCCGTGGCCATGGCGCCGAAGTAGCAAGGTGTCCCGAACAGGATGGCGTCGGCCCATTCGGCGTCGTCCGTGGTGGGGGCTTCGTACAGCGCGTTCTGGCGGTGTGCCTGGTCCAGCCAGCCGTCCGCCTTGGCCATGATGGCCTCGTCCACCACCTCGCGCGCGCGGCGCACGCGGACGGTGGCGCCACTTTCCTTGGCCCCTTCGGCGGCGGCGTTGGCAAGCGCCTCGACCGAGCCGGAGCGGGAGTAGAAGACGATCAGCAGGCGTGCGGGGTCGGGCAAGACCGGTTCCAGTCAGGATAGGTGGACCCCGGACTTGATGCTGGGTTGGCGTTCGGAAAGGCCCGGCCGCTGTGGTTCAGAC
>CAXTTB010000547.1:0-3003 GCA_964246905.1 uncultured Acetobacteraceae bacterium
GGCCGGGATGCCGGACACCGGGCGGCGGCCGGCGCCGGCGGCGGCGCAGGCGCATGCCGCGGCGGCGCTGGAGGGCCTGTCTCGCCGTTACGGCGAGCGGCTGGCCGGGCCGCGGGCGGACCTGTTCCGCGTGCTGACCGCGGCGCCGCTGCAATCGTCGGCGGACCTGCCGCGCGCCGCGGCGGAGCTGGCCCTGGCCCGGGCGCTGCCGGACCGCCTGCACAGCCTGTCCGCCCAGAACACCAAGTGACACACGGAATGAAGTCAAAACGGGGGGCGGACCTGCATTTCCGGATGGGCCGAATGGCCTGAATCCACTTGCGGAAATCCCCCGCAGGGCCTATCTCCGTCCGCTCTTGGCCCAAGGGGACGATCCCGTCCAACAGGCTATCTACTGGTTTGGGGGTACGTGATGAACGCACTTGCTCAACTGGGGATGGTCTCGGAACTTCCGAGCGAAAACCAGACGACGAATGCAGGCTTTCCGTCCTTTGAGGGCGAGGACGCAAAGGATTACTTCGTTGAGAGGGACGGCATGAAGTATGCCGGGATGCACCTTCTCGTGGATCTCTGGGGAGCCACCAACTTGGCGGACCCCGCGCTGATCGACACGGCACTGCGCGCCGCGGCGGTCAAGGCCGGGGCGACGATCCTCCATAGCCACTTCCACCACTTCACCCCAAACGGCGGGGTGTCGGGCGTGGTGGTCTTGGCCGAAAGCCATATTTCCATCCACACCTGGCCGGAGCGCAACTTCGCTGCGGTCGATATCTTCATGTGCGGCGCCTGCAACCCGCACGACGCGGTGCCGGTGCTGCGCGCGGCGTTCCACCCGGACCGGGTGGACCTCGGCGAGCAGCGGCGCGGGCGCGTCACTTAAACTCCGTCACAATTCGGCGCGGCGCAACCTGGGGATAACTCTGGGACGGGCCGCGCTGATTGTGGGCGGAAGGGGGCGCGATGACCGAGGCCTGGTTCGACGAGACGCTGCACCCCGGCTGGGGCCAGCGGTTCCAGGTCGTCCGCACGCTGGCGCGGACCACGAGCGCGTATCAGGCCATCGAGATCTTCGAGAGCGTGCGGCACGGCCGGGTGCTGGCGCTGGACGGCGCCATCCAGATCACCGAGGCCGACGAGTTCGTCTATCAGGAGATGCTGGCGCATGTGCCCTTGCTGGCGCACGGCGCGGCTCGGCGGGTGCTGATCATCGGCGCAGGCGATGGCGGCGTGCTGCGCCGGGTGCTGCAGCACCAGGGCGTGGAGCGGGCCGTCATGGTGGAGATCGACGGGGAGGTGATCCGCCTGTGCCGCGAGTTCCTGCCCGGCATCGGCGGCGACGCCTGGACCGACCCGCGGGCCGAGGTGATCGTGGGCGACGGCATCGCCTATGTGGCGGAGGCCGCCGCCGGGTCGTTCGACGTGGTGGTCGTGGACAGCACCGATCCGGCCGGGGTGGGGGAGGTGCTGTTCACCGAGGCGTTCTACGCGGACTGCGCCCGCGTGCTGTCGCCAGGAGGCCTGGTGGTGAACCAGTGCGGCGTGCCGTTCATGCAGCCCGACGAGCTGCGGGACACCAGCCGGCGCCGCGCCCAGGCGTTCCCGCACGTGTCGGCCTACGTCGCCGCGGTTCCCACTTACGTGGGCGGGTTCATGACGCTTGGGATCGCGGCGAAGGTGGCCGGGCTGGGCCAGGTGCCGGTCGAGACGATCCGCGCCCGCGCCGGGGCGGCGGGTATCCTGGGGCGCACCCGGTATTGGTCGCCGGAGGTGCACGCCGCCGCGTTCCAGTTGCCGCCATACATCGCGGAGCTTCTCGGTTTAGGCTGAGAGATGCTACGGTCGCGCCCATGACCGTTGCGCTCCGCCAGCCGTTGATGACCCGGGACCAGTTCTTCGATTGGGCGCAGGCCCAAGAAGGACGCTATGAGTTCGACGGCTTCCAGCCGGTGGCCATGACAGGCGGTTCAAACAACCACAGTATAATCTGCCAAAACATCTGGTCCGCGCTGCGCAGCCGCCTCCGCAATAGCGCCTGCCGAGTGCTCGGCCCGGATGCCGGCCTCGCCACAGTGGGTGACGCTGTGCGTTACCCCGATGCCCTGGTGACATGCGCCAAGATTCCCGGCATAGCACGGCTTGTTCCCGACGTTGTCGTCGTGTTTGAGGTGGTCAGCCCCAGCTCCGGCCGCGCCGACCGGATCAGCAAGCTCATCGAATACCGTGCCGTACCATCAATCAGGCGCTATGTGATCCTTGAGTATCGCAGCGCTGACCTGACCGTGCTGTCGCGGACTGACGGCACAGCCGATTGGACCGCCGCCGCCCTCACAGCAGACAAAACCCTGGGCATCCCCGAACTCGGCATCGCCGTGCCGGTCCAGGAGTTCTACGAGGACGTGGACCTTCCAGCCGCGTAGCTCACGTATCATCCCCCAATGCCCGGCGCTTCAAATCGCGCAGTCGGGCCTGGCCGCCGGGGCTGCGGGGGTCGATCTCCAGCAGCTTCTGATGCGCCGCCAGCGCGCCACGCCAGTCGGAGCGGGCTTCGGCCATGTGGGACAGGTCCTGCCACGCGGCGAAGCTGCGGGGTTCGCGACGCAGCACTTCCTGCATGTCCCGCACCGCGCCCCCCATGTCGCCCAGCCGCGAGCGCGCCTGCGCCCGGCCGCGCCAGGCCTCGATCAAATCGGGGTCGAGGTCGAGCGCCGCGTCGAAGCTGTCCGCCGCGTCGTTCGGCTGCCCGTCGCCGATCTCCCGCAGCCCGCGCACCAGAAGCAGGCGAAGCGCCGGGCTGGCGGCGTCGGCCCAGCGCGTGCGGACCTGCGCTTCCAGGGCGGCGGCGGCCTCCTCGCTCGGCGCGTCGTGCAGGGCGGTGAGCAGGCTGTCGAGCGTCGGGGCGGGCTGCGCCTGGCCGAACGCAGGCCCGGCCAGCAGCATCAGCAGCACCCCGCGACGCAGCCCCGGGCGACGCAGTCCCGGGCGGCCCAGTGCCAGGCGGGGCCG
>CAXTTB010000548.1:0-2996 GCA_964246905.1 uncultured Acetobacteraceae bacterium
CGGCTGCGCCAGAACCGACAGCGCCACCCACCCATGAGGACCCGCCCGGCGCTGCCGGGTTGAGCCGCCGCCCGGGGGCGGACGACTTCCTGCGCGGCGGCGCGCTCATGCTGGCCGCCACGCTCCTGTTCTCGCTGTCGGACGCGATGGCCAAGTACATCACCCAGAGCGTGCCCACGGTGCAGCTCGCCTTCATCCGCTACGCCGTGTTCGTGGTGATGGCCGCAAGCCCGCTGCTCCGCAACCGGCGCACCTCCATGCGGAGCCGGCGTCCGATGCTGCAGGTCCTGCGCGGCGTTGGCGTGGCGGGCAGCGCGCTCTGCTTCATCCTGTCCCTCGCGCACCTGCCCATCGCCGAGGCGACCGCGATCAACTTCATCACGCCCCTGCTGATCACGGCACTGGCGGTGCCGGTGCTGGGCGAGGTGGTGCGCCTGCCGGGCTGGATCGCCGTGCTCGTGGGCTTCGGGGGCATGTTGGTCGTGGTCCGCCCCGGCGTGCACGGCCTGCAGCCGGCGGCCCTGCTGGTGGTGCTGTCCTCGCTGTGCTGGTCGGCCGCCATGCTGATCACGAGGAAGCTCGCGCTCATCGACCGGCCCGGCGTGACGCTGCTGTGGACCGCCGTGACCGGGTTCGTGCTGCTGGCGGCGATCCTGCCGTTCTTCCTGGCGCCGATGACCTGGCGGCTCGCCGGGCTGTCCGTGGCGCTGGGGGTGATCGCGTCGTCGGGCCAATGGCTCGCGGTGCTGGCCTACCGCCATGCCCGGGCGACGGTGCTGGCGCCCTTGGGCTACGCGCAGCTCATCTGGTCCTCCGTGCTGGGCCTGCTCGTGTTCGGCAACGTCCCGGACCGCTGGGTGGTGGTCGGCGCCGTCATCATCGCCGCGAGCGGCCTGTCCATCGTGCATGGGGAGCGGGTGCGGATCGCCGCCCTGCGCGCCCGGGCGCCGTCCGGCTGATCTCCCCCTTCGGTATAAATCGCACGTCGCTGCGCTTTTTCCCTTGCATCGGTTTGGAAGAAGTCTATCTTGTGCGGTGCAGCATGGCTTTGCCGTGCTGCGGACGTTTCCTCCCTAAACTTGGCGGTGCCTTCGGGCACCGCCTTTTTTTTACGCCGCGGCGGCCTGCCGCCAGCGCGGGTTCGTCACCCGCCCGCCGGCCAACGCCGTCACCTCGTCGGCCGGCATCTCGCCCGCGATGGCCCGGCCCACCAGCTCGCCCATCAGCGCGCCCAGCTTGAAGCCATGGCCGGAGCAGGCGCTGACCACCCAGCCCGCCGCCCCGGTCGGGTGCACCAGGAACGCCTCCGTCTCGGTCACGGTGTAGAAGCACGCCTTGGGTTCGAGCACGCTGTAGCGGTCGAGGTCCCGGTACGCGGCGCGTGCCGCCGGCCATAGCCGCTCCAGGTCGCGGGCGTGGGCGATCCGGTCGCCGTCGGGGTCGCCGGTGCGGGAGAACACGTGGTCGCCGACCTTGAGCCGCGTGCCGCGCCGGGGCGGCAGGGTGTACAGCCCGCCCTCCGGACGCACCTCCAGCATCACCGGCGCCGCCGCCCCCGCGGGCGCCCAGTCCGGCGGCGGCGCCCCGGTAAGCCCGGCCTGCCGCGACGGGACGGCCACCCCGCGCAGGCCCGGCACCAGCCGGTCCGCCCAGGCGCCCGCCGCGACCACCACGACATCGCCGCCATGCGTGGTCCCGTCCGCCACGACCTGCCCACGCTCCGGATCGACCGCGCTGACCAGGGTTCCCGTCCGCAGCCGCACGCCGAGGCGGCCCAGCAGGACCACCAGGTCGGTCAGGATGCGGACCGGGAACAGCATCCCCGCGCCGTCCGTGCTGACGACGCGCTGCAGGCCGTCCGCCTGCACCATCGGGAACCGGCGCTCCACCTCGTCGAGCGGCACGTCGCGGTAGCCGATGCCCATGGCGTCGAGCGAACGCGACGCCCCGCCGTACCAGCCGTCGTCATGGCGCAGGAAGTACACGGCGCCGCAGGGTTCGTAATGCGACGCGCCGATGGCCCGCCACAGGCTGTCCCACACCCGGAACGCCTCCGGCATCAGGTGCGCGTAGCCCTCCATCATGCCGTAGGCGTGCCGGGTGATGCGGTGCTCGTCGTAGGAGGACGCCCGCGGGTTGGGCAGCGGCCCCTGCTCGAACAGCTCGACCTCGATGCCGCGCCGGGCCAGCGCCCAGGCGGTGGACAGCCCGGCGATGCCGCCGCCGACGATGAGGGCCTTGGTCATGGGCGTCTCCTGCATGTGGTGAGCGGCAGCCGTATCATCATCCCGCCGCCTGCTTCGGCGATGCCCCATACGTGCCCGAAACGCGGCTGCATACGCTCAGCACCTCGACGCCGACAGCGCGCCCGGCCGCGTCGAAATCGACGAACACGCCAGGCGCAACCTCGTCCGTATGATCAGACTCGACGCCCTCCGGTGCGAACCAGACGGCGAAGGCGTCCGCCTCCGGGTCATAGCTGGTCTTCATCATGGCCGGGCACTCCTATCAAAATGAGCGGTCACAACAAGCACGTCGTTGCCATCCGGGCGATGCACAACCCGTGATACACGGCCGCCGAACCCAGGGATGGCCTTCAACGAGCGCGTCAGCGCCGGGTCCGGATCTGGCGCCGTCCAATCCGGCGCGGTGATCGCGGCTGCGACCCATGCCAGATCAATGCGTCGGCGGAGCAACTGGGTCTCCGCGTGCTGCGTCAGCCTGATCATCGCCGGGATTTAGCCCTTGCACACTCCTGGATACGGAAGCACTTTTTTGCCTACCCTGGCCATGCCGTGGCTGGGGAGATGCCCGCCGGGCGAGTTCAGAGGAACGCTTATGCGCCGAATGCCGAAGCCTATGGCGCCGAACCTGGACCGCCTCCGCCTCGAGGCGAGCGACCTGGAGAACCACGTGGTTGACGAGTTCCTGGCCGGGCGGCTCGACCGGCGCGGCCTGCTGCGGGAAGGCAGCCGGTTCGGCCTGGCTTTGCCGCT
>CAXTTB010000549.1:0-2987 GCA_964246905.1 uncultured Acetobacteraceae bacterium
GTCGAGCACCTCCGCAAGCAGTTCGGCGGGCTGGTCGCCGTCAACGACGTGAGCTTCCACCTCGATGCCGGGGAGATCGTCGGGCTGATCGGGCCCAACGGGGCGGGCAAGAGCACGACGTTCAACCTGCTGACCGGGGTCGCCGCCCCCAGCGTGGGCACGATGCGGCTGCTGGGCCACGCCGTCCTGCACGCCACCCCGCAGGGCATCGCGCGGCTGGGCGTCGCCCGCTCGTTCCAGCACGTGAAGCTGGTGCCCGGCATGTCCGTGCTGGAGAACGTGGCGCTGGGCGCCCACCTGCGCGGCCATGCCGGCACGCTGCGCGCCCTGTTCCGGCTGGACCGTGCGGAGGAGGCCGCGCTGTTCGCCGAGGCTGCGCGACAGATCGCCCGGGTGGGGTTGTCCGCCGACGCGCACCGCCCCGCGGACAGCCTGGCGCTGGGGCAGCAGCGGGTGGTGGAGATCGCCCGCGCCCTGTGCCTCGACCCGGCGCTGCTGCTGCTGGACGAGCCCGCCGCCGGGCTGCGCCATGCCGAGAAGCAGGACCTGGCCGGGCTGCTGCGACGGCTGCGGGGCGACGGCGT
The DNA here is from genome assembly GCA_964246905.1 of uncultured Acetobacteraceae bacterium. GTDB lineage: Bacteria > Pseudomonadota > Alphaproteobacteria > Acetobacterales > Acetobacteraceae > CAHJXG01. The sequence continues at coordinate 585 of CAXTTB010000549.1, forward strand.
AACCATATTGCTGGTCGAGCACGACATGGAGTTCGTGATGGGGCTGGTCGACCGCCTGGTGGTGATGGTGTTCGGCACGAAGCTCACGGAGGGTGACCCCCGCAGCGTGCGTGCCGACGCGCAGGTGATCGAGGCCTACCTGGGCGCGCCGGCGTGATCCTGTCCGTGGAGGGGCTGAGCGTGTCGTATGGCGGCATCGGCGCGCTGCACGACGTGACGCTGTCGATCTCCGGGGGTGAGATCGTGACGGTCATCGGCCCCAACGGCGCGGGCAAGAGCACGCTGCTGAACGCCGTGATGGGCGTGCATCCCGGCCCCAGCGGCGACACCGGCGCCGTCACATTCGCGGGCCGCCCGATGCGGCATCTGTCCATCGAGGACCGGGTGCGGCTGGGCATGTGCCTGGTGCCGGAGAAGCGCGAGCTGTTCGGCAGCATGACGGTGGAGGACAACCTCCGCCTCGGCGCCTTCCGCTTCCGCCGCCAGGGCCCGGCCTCGCTCGACGAGGTGTACGCGCTGTTCCCGCGGCTGCGCGAGCGCCGCACCCAGCACGCGGGCACGCTTTCGGGCGGCGAGCGGCAGATGCTCGCCATGGGCCGGGCGCTGATGGCCCGGCCCGACCTCCTGATGCTTGATGAGCCGAGCCTGGGCCTGGCGCCGCTGATCGTGCGGGAGGTGTTCCGCATCATCGCCGGGCTGGCCGGCCGCGGCTGCGCCGTGCTGCTGGTCGAGCAGAATGCCCGCGCGGCGCTGCAGGTCGCCGACCATGGCTACGTGCTGGAGACCGGCCGGGTGGCGCTAGAAGGGCCGAGCGCCGGGTTGGCCGGGAACGCGCGGGTGATCGAGACTTACCTCGGCGCCGGGCCGGGTTAAGACGGAATTGGCCTTGGTTGCGCCACGGTTCCAGGCATTATGGGCTTTGAACAACACAGGGCGGCTCCGATGCGCAAACTCCTTCTTTCCTTGGCCCTGCTGGGCGCCGCCGCCCTGCCCGTTCGCGCCGCGCCGGTCCTGCAGCCGGCGCTGGCCGCGGCCGTCCTGTCCGAGCCGGCGGCGGTGCAGACGGTGCAGTATGGCTATGACCGCCGCGAGCGCCTGCGGCGGCGGGAGTTCCGGCGTCGGCAGGAAATCCGGCGCCGCGAGGAGATCCGGCGCCGCGAAGCCATCCGACGCGGCTACGTCCGTCCTTACTAAGCCAGCGTAAATCCGAACGGCGACCTGGGATCAGTCGCCGTCGTCAGGTTGCGCGTGCAGCCGCAGCCCTATGTGGTTGCGGTCCATGCCCTGCATGATCGCATCCACGTCGCGCTGCACCGCGGTCCGCGGCTGCGACGCCGCCTGGGAGGGACGGCCCGGGTCTGAGGAGACCATCGGGCCGGCCAGCAGCACGCAGGCGTCCCGGTCGCCGGCGTCGCAATCCTGCTGCAAACGGCCAAGGAACCCCGGGCGCTGCGGCGCGCAGCCGGCCAAGGCGCCTAGAAGCGCCACTGCTAACACCATCGGGCATCCGCCCTGGCCGTTTTTCGGATGGCGCTTGTAGGGCGTATAAGCGAAGCGCCATACGCCGATCCGCGGCACTGCAAGGTGACGGAAGGCGCTGACGCTTTTCCGCCCTACACCGTTCGTAGCTGCCAGAGCGGTCATAGCGGACACCAAATGGCCCACGAGCCAACACGCCCTCATGGGCCGGCAACGGACGGACGGCGCCGGCGTCCAGGACTGTGCATCGCTCATGGCTTCCATGATAAAACAACCGGCCTCATGAGGGAACCGCCCGGCCTCAAGGGAGGCGGGGTCCGGCCAGCCTTTGCTCGACCACCTGGCGCCACGGGGCATCCGGCGGCGCTCCGGCCAGGGCGCGGCGGTAGAGGGAGGCGGTGGAATCGCTGACCCCGCCCTCCGCCCGGGTGGCGGCCTCTGCGGCGCGGGCGGCGAGCACCGGGTCGAAGCGCACCTGGAGCGCCGTCCGCAGGGCGGCGGCGGCGGCGGCGTCGTTGCCGCGGCTCTCCTCGATGTTGCCCAGCAACAGGAAGCCCTGGCGGGCCTGCTCGGTGCGCGGGTCCATGGTGGCCAGCCGCGCCCGCAACTCGGCGACCAGCGCGTTCTCCTCGGCCGAGTGCGCCTGCTGGCTCCCAGCACCCGGCAAGCCCGGCGAGCCCCCGACCACGTACAGCCCGAGCGCCAGGACCGGCACCAGCGCCAGCGCCAAGATGACCGGCGTGCGGGACCCGGGACGGGCCGTGTCCTCCGACGCTTCCGCGACGTGCAACAGGCGGCGCTGCACCTCCAGCTTCGCGGTGGCGTGCTCCGAGGGCAGGATGCGGCCTTCCGCGAGGTCGCGGTCCAGCTCGGCCAACTGGTCGCGGTGCAGCGCGATGGCCGGGGCGCGCCCGCCGCGGGCGG
>CAXTTB010000550.1:0-2979 GCA_964246905.1 uncultured Acetobacteraceae bacterium
TGGTGTGGCGGCGCGTGCTGGTGCCGAGCACCTGCACGCTGCATGAGCTGCACGGCATCATCCAAGTCGCGATGGGGTGGGAGGGCATCCACCTTTACCAGTTCTGCCTGCGTGCCGCCCGCTATGGCTCTTGGGAGCTGTCGGCATCCTCTCCCGACGTGACGCTGGCGGCGCTGCGGCTGCGCAAGGGGGTGCGGTTCACCTACGAGTACGACCTGAACGTTCCTTGGCGGCACGAGGTCCGCATCGAGAACCAGTTGGGGCTGGAGGCAGGCAAGGCCTATCCGATCTGCATTGGCGGCAACGGCGCTTGCCCTTCCGAGGACTGCGACGGGCCGGCCGGCTTCATGGCCGGATGCAACGCCATGCTGTCCCTGGACGCCCTGGAGGACTTGGACACCATGGCCGAGATCATCGGCCAGGTCGTCTTGGAGCGCCGGACGGAACTGCTGCACGATGAGGATACCCGCTGGCGGCTGGAGAAAGCCGTCGAACGCAGCAAAGCGCGTGAGCGGGCGCAAGGCCAAGCGTTCTCGCGCCGGACGGTCGACGCTCGGTTTCGGCAAGGCGAGCACCTCGACCTCATGCACCAGCAGTGCTGACGCGCTCGGCCCGGCGCCGGGCCAGCAGGTCGGCGGCGATCAGGGCGGCGTCGTCGCCGCGCTGCTGCCGGATGCTGGCGACCAGCGTGTGGGCGGCCGGGTCGGTGAGAGCGTCGAACCGGCGCTGCAGCGTGGCCGCCGTCGTCTCGGCATAGAGGCGCGTGGTGGTGATGCTCTCGTGGCCGAGGAAGCGCTGCAGGTCGGTGATGTCCATGCCGAGCACGAGCAGGCGCGTTGCAACCGTGTGCCGGAGCAGGTGCGGGTAGACGCGCTTGGTGATCCCGGCAGCACCAGCCACCTCGCGGACCATTTGGCCGACACGCTGGCGGGTCAGCACATGCGGTGTCGGGCCCGATCCCTGCTGTCGGCTGGCGAACAGCGGCCCTCTGCGCCGCGTGCCGATGTGCAGCTGGAGCAACTGGGCCAGGTCACGCCGGATCGGCACCTCGCGCCGCTTGTCGCCCTTGCCGTGTCGGATCGTGACCACGCGTTCGGCGAGGCTGACGTCCTCGATCCTGAGCTGCACCAGCTCGGACGCGCGGGCGCCGGTTTCCAGCAGGGTTTGCAGCATCAGCCCGGTCCTACCATTCTGGGCATAGGCCTGGTCGAGGAAGCGCAGCTCCTCCTCGACTGTCAGCCGGTCCACGCTGCCGCGTCGTTCGGGCGAGGCACGCAGGCCCGCCCTCTCCCGGGCGGCCTTGAACACCGCCTTGCTCTGGGCGTAGTCCACGCCCTCGCGGATGAGGACGGCGGCGATCGCCGCGGCGGCACGCTTGACGGAGGCCATGCTCCAGTTTGCTTGATGGCGTCCGGAGTGCAAGCCGATGGCGCTTGATGCCCCGTATGGACCAGAATAGACCCAAGCCGGGATGCCGAACCGGTCTTCAGCTTTCCACTCCGGTGGTTGGGGAAAACTGCTCTGCCCTACCCGGCATCGGAGGCCGCCCCATGCGTATCAGCATCCTGCTCCAGATCACTGGCAACGACGGCACCATCGGCCCAGCGGAGGAAATGACTGCGTTTGAAAAGGCGACCGAGCGCCCAGAAGACCTCGGCCTCTCGATCGCCGAAGGCAAGGCAATGCTGGCGGCCGTCCAGGCCCGAACGGTTCTGGCTCAGGCAACAACGTGGTCGCGGCAGCGGCGGTGCTGCCCGGCCTGCGGCAAGCGCCGGCGCAGCAAGGGCAGCTACCCGCTCGTGTTCCGCACGCTGTATGGCGATGTCGAGCTGGACAGTCCGCGCCTGCACCGCTGCCCGTGCCAAGACACGGCTGGCCCGGCCACCGTATCGCCGCTGTGCGACCTCATCTCCAGCCATATCGCGCCCGAGCGGCTCTACCTGGAAGCACGCTGGGCGTCGCTCGTGCCCTATGCCGCGGCCGCCGGGCTGCTGGCCGACGTGCTGCCGATCGCGTCCGGCGCAAACCGGACCACGGTGCGCGAGCATGCCCTCCTTGTGGCGGAACGGGCGGAGGCCGAACTCGGGGACGAGCGGCCCTGCTTCATCGACGGCTGCCAAGCCGAGTGGGCTGAGCTTCCCATCCCGGAAGGCCGCATCGTGGCAGCCCTCGACGGCGGCTATGTCCGCAACTGGGACGACCGGAAGAGCAACTTCGAGCTCATCGTCGGCCGCTCGGTGCCGGAGGACCGCGCGTCGCGCTACCTCGGCCTGGTGCACGGCTACGATCAGAAACCCAAGCGGCGGTTGTTCGAGGTGCTGAAAAGCCAGGGACTGCAAGCCAATCAGGACGTGACGTTCCTGACCGACGGCGGCGAGGAGGTGCGTGCCCTGACCGAGCTGGTCACCCCGGAAGCCGAGCACGTGCTCGACTGGTTCCACATCACCATGCGCCTGACTGTGCTCAGCCAGTACGCCCGTGGTGTCGCGCACCACGACAAGGCCGAGGGCGCCCGCCTGCTCGCCTCCCTGGACAGCATCAAGTGGCTGCTCTGGCATGGCAACCAGTATCGGGCCGGCGAGGAGATCGCGTCTCTCGAGGACGATGTGGACGGGCTGGCGACGGACTATGCGAACCTGAGCAAGTTCGCACGCGCCGCGCATGAGTTCGCCGTCTACATCGCCAGCAACGCCGACAGCCTGATCAACTACGGCGAGCGGTTCCGCTCGGGCGAGCGCATCTCGTCATGCCTGGCCGAGAGCACGGTCAACGCCGTCATCAGTAAGCGCTTCGCCAAGCGCCAGCAGATGCAATGGACCAAACGCGGCGCGCATCTGCTGCTGCAAACCCGAACCCGGACGCTCGACGGCACGCTCCGACCGTTGTTCGAGCGCTGGTATCCGGGACTGGCCAACGACAATGGAAACGAAGCGGATCAAGCCGACGCGGCGTGAACACCCCACACTTCCTGATGCTCTC
>CAXTTB010000551.1:0-2973 GCA_964246905.1 uncultured Acetobacteraceae bacterium
TTCACACACGGACTGCCGCGCTCTGGCGCGAGGGCTTCAGCCAAGCTGGCAGCTCGAAGTGGGATTGACCCGGTTCGGTGGACACCCTGAAGCTTTCACGCGAGGTGTCCCTTATGCCCAGAAGCCGTCCACCCTATTCTCCTGAGTTCCGACGCCAGATGGTCGATCTGGTGCGTGCCGGACGATCTCCGGACGAGTTGGCCCGCGCGTTCGAGCCGACGTCGCACTCGATCCGCGCCTGGGTTGCCCTGGCTGCGTATTCCGGTGATTGTAATCGGCTGGTCCAGCCGATGGTGATCACCCGTTCCGGTGATCGTGATCACCTGCAGCGCGTCGTCCTACAAGGAGCGGCGGGCAGGATGGCGGCAGCGGATCGGTGCTGCTGGCGGTTGCAGGTGTGTCACTCGCCGGCGTCGGCGGTCAAGGCGTCTGGTGTGCTGCGCCGCTTGCGCAGGCTGGCGCCTTTCAGTTCGAGGCGGTGGGCACGGTGGACAACGCGGTCCAGGATGGCATCGCCCAAAGTCATGTCGCCGATGATCTCATGCCAGCGGGGTATGGGAACTTGGCTGGTGATCAGCAGCGAGCCCTTGTCGTAGCGGTCGTCGACGATCTCCAGCAGGTCGCGCCGCTGCTCGGCGGTCAGCGGCTCCGGCCCCCAATCGTCGATGATCAGCAGGCGCGTGCGCTCGATGGCGGCCAGCATCCGCGGCAGCCGGCCCTCGCCCCGGGCGGCGGCAAGGTCGGCGAACAGCCGCGGCGCCCGCTTGTAGAGGACGGAGTAGCCGTCCCGGCAGGCCTTGTGGCCGAGCGCGCAGGCAAGCCAACTCTTGCCCACTCCCGTTGGCCCGCCGATCACCACGTGGGCTCGGCGAAACCGCTTGGTTTGCGCCGTGCTCGCGGATCCAGCCACAGCCGGCAAGCTTCAGGAACAACGCGCGGTCCAGGCCGCGCGGCGTGCGGAAGTCCGTGTCCTCGACCACGGCCGACTGGCGCAGCTTGGCGTCGCGCAGCCGGCGAGCCAGGCGCTTGTTGTCCCGGCTGGTGGCCTCTCGGTCGACCAAAAGGCCGAGCCAGTCCTCGCGCGGCAGGTCGGCTGCCTCCGGGGTGTTCTGCAGCTCGGTGAACGCCTCCGCCATGGCGGCGAGGCCGAGACCACGCAGACGCTCGGCGGTGGGATGGGTCAGCATCGTGCTCTCTCCTTAATGGTAGTAGCCGGGGCCGCGGATGTTCTCGTGCACGAGGCTTGGCGCCTCGGCCGCCTCAGCCGGCTGGTCGCGCCGGTTCTTCAGGATGGCGGCGACCGAGGTGTAGGAGCGCGTGCCCAGCGCCAGCGCCAGCGCCCGCGCGCATGCGGCATCGACCCGCTCGGTCCCGTGGTGGCCCACCAGGCCGAGGATGCCGACGCAGGAGCGGAACCCCTGCTCGGGATGCGGTCGCGAGCGCAGGATCAGGTCCAGCAGCGCCGCGGCGTCGTCGCCGACCGCGGCCGCCTCGCGCCGGATGCGCTCGTGCGTCCACTCGCAGTAGCGCCGGTGTGCGCTCGGCATGTGCTCGGCCACCGTACTCGGACGATGCCGGTCGGCGCTTCGCATGTGGCTGGCCACCCGCTTGCCGCGGTGGAACAGCTCGACCGTGCCGGCGGTGATCCGCGCCTCGACCTCCTGGCGCAGCAGGTCGTGCGGCACGGAGTAGAAGTGCTTGTCGACCTGGACGTGGTAGTCCAGGCCAACCCGGCAGCGCCGCCACTCGGCATACTCAAAGGCCACAGGCGGCAACGGCAGCAGCGCCGGCCGGTCGAACCGCTCGAACAGCGCCCGCCGCGTCGTGCCCAGGCCGCGCATGGTGCGGTCGTTCAGCTGCTCGACCAAGCCGACGATCGCGGCGTTCAGCTCGGCCAGGGAAAAGAACCGCTGGTGGCGCAGCCGCGCCACGATCCAGCGCTGCACGACCTGCACGCCAACCTCCACCTTGGCCTTGTCACGCGGCTTGTAGGGCCGTGCCGGCAGCACCGCCGTGCCGTAGTGCGCCGCCATCTCCGTGTAGGTCCGGTTCACCCCCGGCTCATGGAAGCAGGCGCGCGTGACGCCCGCCTTGAGGTTATCGCTGACCAGCTGGCGCGCGACGCCGCCGAAGTAGCCGAACGCCCGCACGTGCGCCCCGATCCAGTCCGGAAGCGCCTGGCTCCAGGTCGCGCAGGCAAAGGTGAAGCTCGACGCCCCCAGCACCGCGACAAAGATCGCCGCCTGGCGTTCCTCCCCGCTTGCCCCCTCCATGACCGCCATCGTGCTGCCAGCATAGTCCACGAACAGGTGCTCGCCCGCCGTATGCACCTGGCGCAGCGTCGGCTTCAGCCGGCCGGCCCATTCGCGATACAGGTCGCAGAACCAGGAGTAGCCGAACCCGTCCGCCGCCGCGCCCCTATACTCCTCCCACAGCAGGGCCAGCGTCACGTGGGGCCGGCGCAGCTCCCGGTGCACCCACGCCCAGTCCGGCAGCGGCCGCTGCTCCGCCGGCACATCCGGCATCGGCGGGAACAGCAGCGCCTCCAGCCGCTCGTCGTCCAAGCCCTCCGGCAACGGCCAGCCCACGCCCGCGTGGCGGGCACGGCCCAGGTAACGGTTCACCGCCGCCTGGCTCAGGCCAAGGCTGCGACCCACAGCGCGCTTAGGCAGGCCGTGGCCCAGCCCCAATCGCAGAACGTCTCGTATCTTGCGCATCGGCACTCTCTCGCTTGGCATCCCGTCCCCTGCTGTCGGCAAGAGGAGAGACTACCCTGGGTTGAGAAACTGCCAGACGCACCGGCCCACAGGCCGCCATGCCCAAAGCGATCGCGATCACCGGAATGGGTGATCGCGATCCCGTGGACCCGGTGATCACGATCAAACGGAATCAGTGATCACCATGCACCGGATTACGCACCCTGGCCGACAGGCAGGAGGGCCGCCGGGAGGAGGCCGCCCCTGGCCTGGCCAC
>CAXTTB010000552.1:0-2963 GCA_964246905.1 uncultured Acetobacteraceae bacterium
TTGCGTCGGGGGCGCGGCGAGCGCCGCGAGCATGGTGATGGGCTCAAGCCGCGTGGTGAACGACGGGTGGTGGCTCGGGGCGGCCGCGAGGCCGTCGCCGAGGAACAGCAGGTCGAAGCGCCCGCGCTCGGCGATGCGCGCGTTCTCCTGGATCACCGGCAGGCTCTGGAACGTGTCGAAGGCGCCGGGCCAGCGCCAGCCGGCGACGTGGTTGCCGGTGCCGAGCACGAACACGCCGAGATGCATCTGCCGCGTCCCCGGATTGCATGGCTCCCGGCATGGACCAGGCCCCCACGCTGCGCGACCCCGCTTCATGCAACCCGGTCACGCTCGAAACCCTCCGCGGCGCCATCCGCGCGGCGCAGGCCGAGATGGAGGCGCTGCTGGAGCGCACCGCCACCAGCGCCTTCATCCGGAAGGAAAAGGACTTCTACACCGCCCTGTTCGACGCCGAAGGACGCCTGGCCGTCGGCTCCAACGTGCCGATCTTCGGCGACGTGGCCGCCCCGGTGCTGGCGCGCTTCCCTGCCGCCGCCGTGCTGGACGCGACGGCGACGGACGACCAGGCGGCGGGTCCGGTCAACTTCCTGATGAACCCGCACGTGCCCGGCACCGCGCTGGGCCTGTTCTTCCTGGGCGGCGACCCGTCGCAGGTGTGCAACGCCCGCGGCCCGGCGGCGCTGGACGAAATTCGGCTGCGCGAAGGCTCGCTGCTGCAGCCCCGCTTCCCCGCGCCCTGGGCCTGCGCGGCCTGACGATGATGCGGGTGCTGGCGGCGCTGAGCGGGCTGGTGAACGTGGCGGGAGCTGCTGCGCCGGCGGCGCACTCGGCCTACGTCATCCTGCTGCTGCGCGGCACAGTGGGCGGCCAGCCCTTCCTGATGTCGGACGGCGTGTGCGTCGGCTGCGGCGCGCGTCCGGAGCAGGACGGGATCGACGCCATGTATTTCGTGGCGCAGGAGAACTATTCGGTCGAGTTCCTGGAGCTGGGCTACCCCGTGCGCCTGCTGCAGTACGGCATCAACCAGGACAGCGGCGGCCCGGGACGGCAGCGCGGCGGGTGCGGCCTGGCGCGGGAGTACGAGGTCCTCGCCGACCCCGCGGTGCTGGCCATGCGGATCGACGGCGTGACGCATCCGCCCTGGGGCGTCGCGGTCGATATGAGCGGCACCTTCACGGACATCACGGTGCAGGATGCGGCGGGCCGGGTGCTGCGGGCCAAAACGCCCTCCACGCCGCACGACCTGTCCGGAGCGTTCCTCACCGGCGTCGGCCTGGCGCTGCGGGGCGTCGCGGTCACGGCGTCCATCGACGTGCTGCCGGAGGTGCGGGAGCACGAGCGGTCGCTGGCGACGGTGCTGAACGCCCGGGTCGCGGCGCCGCTCGGGTTGTCCATGCCGGACGCCGCGCGGGGCATCCTGGAGATTGCCGGCAGCGCGATGATCGGCGCGGTCCGCGTGGTGTCGGTGGAGCGGGGGCATGACCCGCGGCGGTTCGCGATGGCGGCGTTCGGCGGCGCCGGGCCACAGATGCCAACGCCGGGTATCGCAAGCAACGCCCGACCCTCTCCGACACGCTTGCCGCCGTGCGCTGCGAACTCTGGCGCGAACAGGGGTTCGCCATCTCTGCCCGCACAGCCGACGTGCGGAAACTACGCCCAGCCTTGCGCCGCGCTATGACCTAAGCATTCTGCCACGCCGTATGACGGCCAAAGTCGGGCTAAGAACCTATCCTGGTAGGCGGCGGGCTGCGGTGATGCAGCCCCCGCCCTGTAGGCCGTGGCCAAGCACCGCACCTGATGCTGGCGTCCGCAGCAAATCCGTCGCGCGGTGCCCCTCGCCCGCGCCGTCCACCAGCACCACCCAGCCGCGGGCGTTGCGGGTGCGGAGCGGCAGGATCGCCTGGTAGGCCGGCGACGCATACCACGCGCCGGCCTGCGCCCTGTTCGGGAAGGCGACAACGACGACATCGCCGGAGAACGGGCCTTCCAGGGCATCGACGGGGCTGCCATGCACCAGGAACCGTCCGCCGAAGGGCGCAAGCGTCGCATCGATGGCCTGCAGATAGGCCACGATGTCCGGCCCGAACCGCAGGTCCCGCAGGTGGGCGATGGCGTAGGCGGGCATGGCAGCCTCCCTCCGGATCAAGCCGTCACTGCGCCAAGAACCACGCCGCGCCGCAGCCCCGCCCATTGCAGCACCGCGAACCCCAGCACCGCTGCTGCCTGCAGCAGCACGAAGGCGGTGCCCAGCCCGTTGGGCGCCGCCAGGCGCAGCGCCAGGAGCAGCAGGCTGTCCAAGGCCCACAGCAGGTTGACGCCGACGACGCCGCGCACCGTCCAGCGCGGCAGACGGGGTTGGGCGCCCAGCCATGCCGCCAGCCCGGCATAGGGAAGCAGCACCAGCCCGGCGCCGCGCAGCAGCGGCTCCGGCAGGGCGAGCAGCGGCGCCAGGGAATCGGCGGCCGTGGCCAGCAGCAGGCCCATGCCACAGCTCGCGGCGGCATCGCCCAGCAGGGCCGCGCGCAGCAAGGGGGAGGACGGGATCAAGTGGCGCATCGTGTGGCTCCTTCTGTGTGGTTGCAGCAGGCGCATCATCCGGGTTCGGCCGGGCGGACGCGATTACGTTGCAGGTCATCGGAACCCGTCCCCCCGCGGCGCTAAGGTGCGCCATGCCCCATGCCGTCCCGCTTCGCCCCAGCTTTTCCGGCACCCCGTTCGGCGCCCAACTGCGCGAGTGGCGGCACCGGCGCCGGCGCAGCCAGCTCGACCTCGCGCTCGACGCCGGCATCTCGCAACGCCACCTCAGCTTCGTGGAAAGCGGCCGCGCCGCGCCCAGCCGCGACATGGTGCTGCTGCTGGCGGAGGAGCTGGAGGTGCCGCTGCGGGAGCGCAACGCGCTGCTGCTGGCGGCCGGCTTCGCGCCGCGCTACGCCGCGCGCCCGCTGGAGGACCCGGCCCTGGCC
>CAXTTB010000553.1:0-340 GCA_964246905.1 uncultured Acetobacteraceae bacterium
TATCGACGCCGCGCATCCCCCGCGTACCCACCGCCCGCCCGTAGTACGCCGCGAGCACGCCCAGCGCCGAGCCGATCAGGGAGGACAGCGCCGCCGCGACCACGCCGACCAGGAGGCTGAGCCTGGTGCCCCAGACCACCCGGCTCAGCAGGTCGCGCCCAAGCTCGTCCGTGCCGAGCCAGTGGCCGGGCGCCAGCGGGCGGGCCATGCGGTGCAGGATGTCCGTATGGTCCGGGTCGGACAGCGGCAGCACGGGCGCCGCCAGCACGCAGGCGACCACCAGCAGGAGCAGCACGGCGCCCGCCATCGCCGGGCCGCTGCGGGCGAAGCGGCGCCACAG
>CAXTTB010000553.1:350-2961 GCA_964246905.1 uncultured Acetobacteraceae bacterium
GCCGACGGCCGTGCCGGGGCGGGCGCGAGGACCGCCTCCTGTGCCCCGCTCATGCGCTGCGTATCATGCGCCGCGTATCCGCGGGTCGAGCAGGCCTTGCGCCACGTCGGTCAGCAGGTTGATCAGCACGTAGGCGGCGGCGACCATCAGCACGCCGCCCTGCACCAGGATGATGTCGCGGGTGGAGATGGCGTTGACCAACATGCGGCCGATCCCCGGCCACTGGAACACGCTCTCGATGTACACCGCCCCGCCCAGCACGTAGCCGGCCTCGATGCCGATGATCGGCACCACGTTGACCAGCGCGTTGAGGAAGGCGTGGCGCAGGATGACCCGGCCCTCCCGCAGGCCCTTCGCCCGCGCGGTGCGCACGTAGTCCTGCCGCATCACCTCCAGCATCGCCGTGCGGGTCAGCCGGACCAGCACCGCCGCCGGCACCGCGGACAAGGCGAGCGTCGGCAGGACCAGGTGCCGGGCGACCTCAAGGGAGCCGCCGGGTCCGAACATCTCCTGCATCCCGCCTGCCGGCAGCCAGGCGAAGCGCACGGCGAACCACAGGATCAGCAGCATCCCGAGCCAGAAGGAGGGCGTGGACACGCCGAGCATGACCACGAGGGTGATCACCCGGTCGGGCCAGGCGTTCTGCCGCATGGCGGCCACGATGCCGAGCAGGATGCCGACGACGCTGCACAGCGCGAGCGACACGCCGGCGAGCAGCAGCGTCGGGAACAGCCGGTCCAGCAGCTCGTCCAGCACCGGGCGGTGCAGGATGTAGGACTGGCCGAGGTCGCCGTGCAGCACGGCCCTGAGCCAGATCAGGTAGCGCACCGGCATCGGCTCCGTCAGGCCGAGTTCCGACCGCACACGGGCGACGTTCTCCGGGGTCGCGAAGGTGCCGAGGATGGAGGTCGCCGGGTCGCCCGGCACCAGCCACATCACCACGAACACGATCACCGTGACGCCGAGCAGCACGGGGACCAGCAGCGCCAGGCGCGTGAGGACGAAGCGGGTCACGGGCGGACCCAGCGCCGCAGGCAGCCGAGCCTCACGCCTTGTAGGTCCGGTCGAAGCGGGTGCCGAAGGAGGGCATCAGGAAGAAGTCCTTCACCCGCACGCTCGCCACCGCGTTCTGCTTCCAATGGCAGACGAACACCCAGGGCGCGTCCTCGTGCACGAGGACTTCGAGCTGGTCATACAAAGCGGCGCGCCTGCCCGCGTCCGTCTCGGCGCGCGCCGCGTCGATCAGCCGGTCCACCTCCGGGTTCGAGTACGACCCCGAGTTGACCGCGGCCCCGGTGCGGAGCGCGAGCGATGGGTGCATGTCGGGATCGGTGGTCATGAAGGACATCTCGGCGATGTCCGCCGTCTTCATGCCGCCGTTCAGCCGTCCGAGGTAGGTGTTCCACTCGTAGCTCTCGATCTTGGCGCGCACGCCCACCGCCGCGAGGTCCGCCTGCATGGCGCTCGCCATCAGCACGGGGGACAACATGCCGGAGCCGTTCTGCGTGACGTAGAAGGTGACGTCGATGCCCTTGGGGTAGCCGGCCTCCGCCAGCAATGCCTTCGCCTTGGCGGGATCGTAGGCGTAGGCCGCTACGTCCTTGTCGTAGGCCCAGGCGAAGGCGGGCGGGGTGACGCTCGCGGCCACCGTCGCCGTGCCCTTCAGCAGGTCATCGACGATGCCCTGCCGGTTGATGGCGTAGTTCACCGCCTGGCGCACCCGCTTGTCGTCGAACGGCTTCTGCCTGGTGTTGAGCATCAGGTACCAGAGGTGCGGCCCCTGCTGCTCGTAGTACTGGAACCGCTTGTCCTGCTTGAGTTCCGGCACGTTGTCCGCCGGCACCTCGATGGTGAGGTCGGTTTCCCCGGACAGCATCCCGCTGACCCGCGAGGTCTCCTCGACGATGGGGCGGAACACCAGGCCGTCGAGCTTGGGCGCGCCGCGCCAATACGTCTTGTTCGCCGCGAGCACCACGCGCTGGTTGCTCTCCCACAACTGGAACGCGAACGGCCCGGTGCCCCCGCCGTGGCGGCTGAACTCCTTGTCATACTTTTTCACCGCGGCGGGCGAGATGCCGGCGATGCTGCCGACGCCCGCGGCCAGCATGGTCAGCATCGGCGCGTAGGGTTCGCGCAGGTGGAACACCACGGTGGCCGGATCGGGCGCCTCCGTGCGCTCGATGGGGCCGAGGGTGAAGATGAACGGGAACGGGCCGGTGTGGTAGTACGGGTGCTCCTTGTCCAGCACGCGGTCGAAGTTGAACTTCACCGCCTCCGCGTCGAAGCGGCTGCCGTCGTGGAACAGCACGCCGTCGCGCAGCTTGAAGGTGTAGGCCTTGCCGTCCGGGCTGACCGTCCAGGAGGTCGCGAGGCCCGGCTCGATCTCCAGCGAGGCGTCGCGGAACCGGGTCAGCCCGTCGTACATGTTGGACAGGATGCGGAAGTCGCTGACCGTGATCGCCTGCGCCGGGTCGAGCGTCTGCAGCTCGGCCAGGTGGCCGATCACCAGGGCGTTGGGCGGCGTCTGCGCCCGCGCGGAACACGGCCCGGCGGCCATCGCCGCGGCGCCGAGGCCCATGAGGAACGGCCGGCGGGGTAGAGTGGGCATGGG
>CAXTTB010000554.1:0-242 GCA_964246905.1 uncultured Acetobacteraceae bacterium
TGCGCGCAGCCCACGTTGGCGCTGCGCCTGCGCTCGGGCAACATGGTGGAGGTGACGGCGCCGCTGCGGCAGATGCAGCCCGCCGCGGCGCGGGACGCCGTGCTGTCCTGCGTGCCGCCGGACGCGGTGACGCCTGCGATGCTCGACGCCTGCCTGGCCCCGGCCGCCGCCGCGCTGCACCGCCAGGCCCAGGCCGTGCGCGGCGCCGTCCCGTCCACCACCAACGCGCTGCCGATCTTGAC
>CAXTTB010000554.1:252-2952 GCA_964246905.1 uncultured Acetobacteraceae bacterium
CCCGGAGCAGCGGGTGGAGCTTGAGTTCCTGCTGCGCGGCCTGCACAGCCTGCACGCGCTGCCGTTCACCATGGCGGTGATGCCGGGCAACCGGGGGTTCGCCGCCGCCAGCAACGCCGCCGCGGCGCTGGCCCGCGCGCCGCTGCTGCTGCTGCTGAACTCGGACGTGGTGCCGGCGCGTCCGGGGTGGCTGGCCGCGATGCGGGGCGCGCTCGCGGTGTCCGGGGTCGGCGCGGCCGGGCCGAAGCTGCTGTTCGACGACGGCTCCATCCAGCACGCCGGGCTGTTCTTCGAGCGCGACGCGGACGGCATGTGGTTCAACGCGCACTACCACAAGGGGATGCCGCGCGGGTGGCCCGCGGCGCAGCGCCGGCGCCGGGTGCCGGGCGTCACCGGCGCCGCCCTCCTGGTCCGCCGCACGCTGTTCGAGGCGGCGGGCGGGCTGTCCGAGGACTACATCATCGGCGACTTCGAGGACTCCGACCTGTGCCTGCGCCTCCAGGCGGCGGGCGCCGGCATCGCCTACGTGCCGGAGGCGGAGCTTTACCACTTCGAGCGCCGCTCGATCCAACTGCACAAGGGCTACGCGGAGACGCTGGCCTCGCTGTACAACCGCCGGCTGCACCACCGCCGCTGGGACCATGACATCGCGGCGCTGATGGCCCGGCGCGCGCACCGGGCGGCGGCATGACCGACATCGCGACGCTCAGGCGGCACTTGGCCGCCAACCGCTTCATGCCGGCGCCGCCGCCGGAGCTGATGTTCTGCGGCGACGGCGACTTCCGCGCCATCGGGGCGGAGTTCCTGGAGCGGCTGGTGCGCGACGCCGGGCTGGCGCCGGGGCACCGGGTGCTGGACATCGGCTGCGGCATCGGCCGCCTGGCGCTGCCGCTGACGCAGTACCTGGACGAGAACGGCAGCTATGACGGCGTGGACCCGGTGGCGGCGGGCATCGCGTGGTGCGCCGACACCATCGCCACGGTTTACCCCGGGATGCGCTTCCACCACCTCGACCTGCGCCACCCGCTTTACAACCCGCAGGGCTTGCTGCCGACCGCGGGCACGCGGCTGCCCTTCGCGGATGGCTCGTTCGACCGGGTGTGCCTGATCTCCGTGCTCACCCACCTCGACTTGCCGGAGGTGCTGCACTACGCGGGCGAGGTGTCGCGCCTGCTTGCGCCGGGCGGGTGTTGCCTGGCGACCACGTTCCAGATGAACCCGCCAGCCCGGGCGGCGCTCGCGGCGGGGCAGGGCCGGCTCGCGTTCGACGCCGCCGCGGACGGCCCGGCCTATTACGCCGAACCCGACGCCCCGCTCGCCGCCGTGGCCTTCGACGAGGACGCCTTCCTCGAGAAGTTCCTCCGCCACGGCCTGCGCCGACGCAACCCGGCCCAGTACGGCTGCTGGAGCGGGCGCGAAGGATCGAGCTTCCAGGACATCTGCATCTTCGAGAAGGAGTAGCGGCGTTGCGCATCCTCTTCCTGCTGCACGCTCACCCCGACCTGCAGGCGGGCGGCACCGAGATCTTCGCCCGCGACCTGTTCCGCACCTTGCGCCGCGACGCCGGGTTCGAGGGCCTGTTCCTGGCCGGCACCGCGCCGCACCAGCGCCCGCAAAGCCCCGGCACCCCGTTCCAGGCGGTGGGCGACCAGCCTGACGAGCTGCTGATGTGGAGCGGGCGGTTCGACCCGTTCCATATGTCCCAGCTCGACCTGCACGGGGTGTCCCTGCCGCTCGCCGCCCTGCTGCGCGAGGTGCGGCCGGACGTGGTGCACATCCATCACCTGATGACGGTGGGCGTGGAGATGGTGGGCGTGGTGCGCCGCGTGCTGCCGGGCGTGCCGGTGGTGATGACGCTGCACGACTACTACGCCCTCTGCGCGAACGACGGGCAGATGGTGACGACCGCGGGCGCGCTGTGCCATTCGGCCACGCCCGACGCCTGCCGCCGCTGCTTCCCGGAGCGCAGCCTGACCGACTTCCGGCTGCGCGAGCTGCACATCGGGGGCGCGCTGGCCCAGGTGGACCACTTCATCGCGCCGAGCCGCTTCCTGCGCGACCGCTACGTGGCCTGGGGGCTGGACCCGGCGCGCATCTCCGTGCTGCCCAACGGCCTGCCGGCCATGGACCCGGCGCCTGCCCGGGCCGCGGCGCGTCGCGACCGCTTCGCCTTCTTCGGCCACATCAACCGCTTCAAGGGCGCGACCGTGGCGCTCGACGCCTCCGCCCGGCTGTCGCGGGACGGGGTGGCGCATCGGCTGACGCTGCACGGGAGCACCGAGCATCAGGCGCCGGACACGCTGGCCCGCTTCGACCGTGCCCGGGACGCCGCGCCGGACGCGCGCTACTCCGGCGCATACCGCCGGGCCGACATGCCGCGGCTGATCGGCGACGCGGATTGGGTCGTGTTCCCGTCGGAATGGTGGGAGAACGCGCCGCTGGTGATCAACGAGGCCCTGCAGCACCGCCGCCCGGTGATCTGCAGCGCCCTCGGCGGTGCTGCGGAACTCGTGCAGGACGGGGTGAACGGCCTGCACTTCCCGGTGGGCGACGCGGCCGGGCTGGCGGCGGCGATGCGGCGCGCGGTGGAGGAGCCGGGCCTGTGGGAACGCCTGGTGGACGGCATCGCGCCCCCGGTCGGCATCGGCGAGTCCGCCGCCCGGCATCGCGCCTTGTATGACGAGCTGGCCACGGCAGTGA